>JALVWL010000165.1 GCA_027034965.1 Candidatus Omnitrophota bacterium | reverse complement strand
TATATGCTGGCTGAACGGTGCCTCCTGTTCGGGATGCACGATCTCCTTTGCACAGGTATCTCATCCAGACTTGATACAGATTTTCACTGAAATAACAGTCGGAAATTCTGGATTGCCGATAGCTCTGCCGGACTACATGGAAACAATCGATCCCGCCTCTGGAACGCTCGCTGAAGAGCTTAAGGAGAGATGGAAAAATGGAAGCAAAGGCAAAAGGATTCTCGTTGTTGAGGGAGCTGTTCAAGGCGAGGGATTTTGCACGATCGCAGGGAAAGATTTCAGCTATCACGTCGCAGATGCTGCTAAGGTGGCGGATCACATAATTGCTGTTGGACAATGTGCAACTTTCGGAGGCATTCCTTCTGCAAATCCGAATCCCACAAATGCTAAAGGCGTCTCAGATTTTCTCAGAGAGATCGGACTAAATAAGACTGTGATTAACATACCATGTTGCCCCGTTAATGGAGAGCATGTTGTCATAGCTCTTTCAGCGCTGATAATGGGTGTAGTTCCTGAACTTGACAAATACGGAAGACCGAAGATATTTTTCGGAAAGAATATGCATGAGGAGCTATGTCCATACAGACCTTATTACGATAGGGGCAAATTCATAGAGATTCCCGGAGAGGGAGAAGGATGCAGATACAAACTCGGATGTAAAGGGCCAGTAACTTGGACAGACTGCCCGCTGAGGAAATGGAATAGCGGAACAAGTTACTGCGTTGAAGCTGGTGCACCATGTGTCGGATGCTCCGAACCGGGATGGCCTGATAAGTTCTCTCCGTTTTACAAGGAAATCCCATCCATCCCGACTATCGCAGGAATGGATCCGACATCATTCGGTTACGGACTCGTCGGAGCAACAATTGCCGGAATCGCTATTCATGCTGTTCGTAGAAGTATGAGGGGAAAGAAAGGTGATGAGAATGAGTAACGTCGTAATAGACCCCGTTACGAGGATTGAAGGGCATTTAAGAGTTGAGATGAAACCTAAGGATATAAAAACACCGACAGGCACTTGGACTGTCGTAGATAAAGCTTACTGCAGCGGAACGCTCTTCAGAGGATGGGAGATAATATTGAGAGGAAGGGATCCGAGAGATGCATGGATACTTACGCAAAGAATATGTGGAGTTTGTCCCGCACCGCACGGCGAAGCATCAATTCAGGCTATCGAAGCGGCATTTAATGTCAAGCCAACGCCTTTAGCGATTCTAATAAGAAACATCCTTCACGGAGCATACTTTATCTACGATCACATAATCCACACCTACATCCTCATCGGCCCAGAACTTGGAATACTCGCGAAGTATCCTCCGATGGTTCCTCCGGTGCTCGGAAAAGCTGGAATAGCCAAGCTCGCTCTCGGCAGGAGCTACGCTCAGGCTCTAGATATACAGAGGAAAGCAAATGAGATCGTCGCCTTATGGGGTGGCAAGTTTCCGCATCATCAGAGCGAATATCCGGGAGGAATGACTGTAAAGCCAACAGCGGACAGAATAGCCTCCACACTCGCAAGAATGCAGGAAATATGGGAGTGGGTTGCGACCGTTATGATTCGAGACTTCAAAAATCTCTTGGCGGCGAATAAGCATATAGGCGAGGCTGTGAGTGAACTCCTTGACATAAACTTCTCAGGATTACAAGACCTCGGAGCTTCGACTGGCAACTTCTTAAGCTACGGCGTATTTCCTGATCCTGAAAATTACGATGATTGGCTATCCGTGCTGCACTCTCCCGGAAGGAGGAAGAGTGCTTTAATCTATGCAGGAGCGTGGGATGGGACACAGCACGACTTCGACCTGAACAAGATTGCTGAATTCGTAAAATACTCATGGTATGATAACAAGAGTGGCTTAAATCCGAGAGACGAAAATGCCCCGCATCCAGATAAAAATAAAGCGGGAGCTTATTCATGGATTAAAGCACCGAGATACGATGGCAAGGTTTACGAAGTTGGCCCCCTCGCGAGGATGATAAACACATTCGGAATGAAATGGAAGATACCGATTCACAACCCTGTTAATGAAAAAGATTACGGCTATTTCGAATACAGCGTTTTAAATCCGAAAGGTTCTGTCATAGACAGAGTTGCGGCAAGAGTGGCTTTAACGCTTCTAATAG
>JALVWL010000164.1 GCA_027034965.1 Candidatus Omnitrophota bacterium | reverse complement strand
CCCATAACGAGTAGCCTGAACCTATTACCATCCCTCCATAGAGACGGCAGATCAGCCTTTATCCCAGTATATATGTTATAAGGCATATTAGAAGAAAAGACCGTTTTTCGCCTAACTCGCGCGGAGAATTCTCTATCTGTAAACCCGAAAAAGATGCCTTTTGCAAACCCACATAATGCCCCATTTATGTCTCCCATTATTACATTTTGTTCCTGCACATAGAGATTCGTTCTCTTATCGAATAGAAACGGCAAGATCAGCCAGGGGCTAGACGGTGCCCCGAATAGAATTACCGCCTTAGGATGTCCCAGCCTTCCGAGGAGCTCCTTCCCAATGCCAAAGGCCTCTATGCCCTTTCGGAAAAATTCCCCTATATTCTTTTTTATACTTGGCACTTGCGGCAAAAGTACCCCATCTTCTATAGAAAATGCGGCAAAGACCTCTCGGATAAAGGGAATATCCTCGACAATAAGGTAAGGTTTTCCTAGAGAAGAGCTGGCTATCATCTTATAGAACGAAATCGCAGGAAAAACGTGCCCCCCAGAGCCACCACTTATCAGCCATATTGCCCCCCCAGACATAACTAAAGACCCTCACCTGCTAGATACCCACTGCAGCCATCCGAATATAAACTCGTTTATCTCCCCGTCCAGGACTGCCTCTACATTACTAGTTTCAACACCTGTCCTGTGGTCCTTTACCATAGTATAAGGCTGCATTACATAAGAGCGTATCTGACTGCCCCATTCAATTTTCTTCTTTTCTCCCCTTTCCTTGTCAAGTTCTTGTTGCCTCTTTTGCTCCTCAAGCTCATATAGCCGTGCCTTCAACATTCGCAAGGCCGTCTGCTTATTCTGGAGTTGAGACCGTTCATTCCGGCAGGTAATCGTTATACCCGTTGGCAGGTGGACTATCCTGACCGCTGAATCTGTAGTATTAACACTCTGGCCACCTGGCCCCGTACCACGGAACACATCTATCCGCAGGTCTTCCTCCTTTATCTCCACATCGATATCCTCTTCAATCTCAGGGACCACATCTACAGAGGCAAAGGAGGTATGGCGCCTCTTATTGGCATCAAAGGGCGATATGCGAACCAGCCTGTGTACTCCCCTTTCTGCCTTGAGGTGCCCATAGGCATAAGGTCCTTTTATCAGAAGGGATACAGATTTTATCCCCGCCTCTTCACCAGCAAGCAGATGGATAGTATGCGCCTCGAATCCATTTTTTTCTGCCCAGCGAACATACATCCGCATAAGCATATTTGCCCAGTCACAGGCCTCAGTTCCTCCTGCCCCGGCCTGTATCTCAAGTATAGCGTTATTCTCATCAAATCTGCCAGTAAATAGCGTCTGCCTTTCGAGTTTCTCTACCTCATCCCTTGCTGAGATCGCGTCCTCAACAAGCCCCTCCAGCATAACCTCGTCAGCGATCTCCAGCATCTCAAGGTCCTCCTTCACACGCCTGGAAAGTCCCTCCCACGGCTCAACCACCTGTCTGATTGCCTTGAGCTCTTGCATCAGCCTATTTGCCCCATCCTTATCCTGCCAGAACTCACCATCCTGCATCATTAATTCTATCTCTCCAATACGCCTGCGCTTGTCCTCAATCCTGAGCAGCTTGCCAGCATTTTCAAGCCGCCTATCCAACTCTAAGAGAAGTTCTTTTAGCTGATGCCTGTCCATATCACCTGACATAGAATTTATCAAAGAACTCTGAAATCTGCCTGCCACGCGGCGTTCGTCTCAATATACCCAGTTTCAACAAAAACGGCTCTACCACGTCCACCAGTGTGTCGACCTCTTCGTTAAGCGTCGCTGCAATCGATTCAATACCCACGGGTCCGCCATTATATACATCCTTTATCACCGCCAGAAACCTGCGGTCTAGATCATCTAGCCCATACTCATCTATGCCCAGTTGTTCAAGTGCCCGCCGCGCTATGTCCTTATCGATAATGCCGTTTCCCTTTACCTGGGCGTAATCTCGTGCCCGTCTCAGGAGACGATTTGCTATCCTTGGCGTGCCTCGTGAACGCCCCGCGATAGTCATCGCGCCCTCATCCGTAATCTCTACCTCAAGAAGCCTTGCTGATCGTCTGATAATTTCAACCAGGTCTTCAGGGGTATAGAACTCCAGGTGGTAAAAGAAGCCG
>JALVWL010000163.1 GCA_027034965.1 Candidatus Omnitrophota bacterium | reverse complement strand
TCTTTCCTCTGATTTATCTTTTCATTAACTGCTGTCAACAGCAAATCCAGTGCCTCCCTTGGCTCTGGGGCATTTGGAAATAACTGCAGGGCCTTCCTTGCAAGATAGCTTATGGCAACGCTGTCTATCTCTACACCATGGGCCTGTTCTAACTGTCTTTTCATCTGCAATAAAATCCTCGTTAGCTCCTCTGTGGTAAGCTGAGGCATCTGCACCTTGGCAAAACGACTGCTTAATGCCTCATCTCTATCAGCTATATACGTATCCCATTCCTTGCTGGTCGTTGCACCGATAATAACCACGCGGCTGTCCTCATCCTGACTTTCTAATATCTCCTTCATTGCCTCTAAGATAGATGGCTCTGTGCGCGATAATCTATGTATCTCATCCGCTATTATTACAGGGGTAAAACCCTCTTTCCTATCTCTTGCAATGACCTCCTTTATCTTTCTTACAACATCTGAAGGATTGTTTTCTAATACCTCTGATGTATTCAGTTTGTATATCTTGATATTCTTATGTGGCGTCTCTCCTGAAAGCAAGTTATAAGAAATCCAGTTTAATAACAGGCTCTTGCCTGTGGAGGCCTTGCCCAAAAATACCACCCCAGACCTGCCATTATGCTTAGATAAGACATTATTCATCTCACTAAGCGCGTTATGGAAATACGGCCTTATATAGACGGTATTCTTATTTTTTATCCACCATTTTAGGAGTTTATCAAACTCTACTTCCTCTAACCACGACGGGGTTGGGTTGGCTAATTCCTCCTTTTCTTTAGCAAACATATCATTACTTGCTCCTGCAGCCAGAATAAAAGGCACTATTGATAGAGAATGCTCCCCACCTATACCGAAATAATTATTCATCAACAGCCCTGCCAGACCAGCTAAGATTATCGTTATCTTTTCTGAATTTGCCTTAGCAGCCTCACGTATACGTGATAGAAGTTCTCTTTTTTTACCAGTCGTTGTCTTTGTATTTTCTCCGCTTTTTCCGGATAGTTTTTCATAGGAAACCATCTGCAGGATCCTATATAGATAATTTAGAGATTCTTTGCCCTTTAACCTATCAATGATATTCTCTATCTGCTCTCTGGAAAGCTCTTTAAATTCTGCTTTTATTGCACTTGAATTGGCCAGCTCTTCTTTTAATGCCGTGAAAAACGCATCTTTATCACTTATCTTTCCTTCTAAAAACTCATCCAATACCTTTATAAGAACACCCTTTACTGTTATCACCTCAGGCGCCCACATCTGTTGTATCCCATTCTCAAGGGCTATCACCTCTGACTGTGTGGATGCAGAGACGAGTCTTGAGTATATCCTTTCCCACTCTTTCCTTCTATCTTTATCCCCTATCTCAGATAATATCTCCATCAATGTATCTAATTTTGCCTGCATCCCCATCTTGACAATCGCAACATAGGACATCGCATCCCTTAAATCAGATATAGTCCTATTAAGAAATTCCCTGCTACTACTCACTTCCACTAATGTAACAGATATCCCCTTAATCCCAGAAATCACATCTTCATATGCAATTACATCTTCTGAAAATCCATCTATCACGTCCTTCAGTCTTTCCCTTATATCTATTGGCGCCGTGTCTATAATTTGCTGGATATCTATTTTGGAGATCTTGAGATTGAAATCCTTTATTATCTTATCTATATCTTCCTGTGCCTTTTCGTTGGTAAGCAGTAAAGCGTGTATCTGCTCGCGGTGCTCTTTCAGATGGTCTGCTATGCAGGCATACTCGCCCATATAGCTGGCATCCAGGGTATCTTTGCTTTTCCTCGTTATATCTCTATAAAACCTCATCTGCCCAGAGGCCTTTAATATCTGCTGTACTCTTTTATGAAACCTCTTCTCTACATCGCTTCGCATCATTCCATCCTTGGTCCCTATCTCTGCATACATTGCTATTGCCTCATCCGCTATCCTGTACCACAGGAGCCTGCCGTCTTTGTCCGCCCAGCGCTCAAATCTATGGTCCGTAAATTTCGATAGCTCTTCCAGTACTAATAATGGTCTTTTTCCATATCGCAGTTCATAAAAGTCTCGCAGAAATTCATATAGCTCATCCTGATTCCTAAAGGCATCCTCTATTGCCTGCCACCTCTCTGGGTAATACTTCTTCAAAAAGAGATTTATAATATGG
>JALVWL010000162.1 GCA_027034965.1 Candidatus Omnitrophota bacterium | reverse complement strand
TCACATAATGAAACAGTTTTTTCCAGAAAGATTTACTATCACAAAATGAAACAATTTCTTCCAGAAACTTTTTGTTTCACATAGTGAAACAGATTTTTCCAGGAAAAATCACTATCATAAAATGAAACAGATTCTTCCTGAAAGATTTTGTTTCATAAAGTGAAACAAATTTTACCATAGTGAACTTGAGTTTTGGGGGATTTGGCCTGTTTTAGACTAGCATATAGACTGCCATGTCATACTTAGTAGTCCGCCGCGTTATGCTACATTTTGGGGTTCAGACTCACCCTGATTGGCATTTTCTTTCTTGATTCGTTTCATGTAACGATAGCATGTAGTGCGGGAGATATTCAATAAGCTTGCAATCAAATCAATATCATATCCACGAGCCATTAATTGTTCCATGGCATACAACTTTGCAAATAGACGTTCAAAATCTCTTTCTGATTTTGTCTGAGCCATTTTATCCAAATTAGATAATATCTCATATTCTTCTTTCATATAGTTTTCCTTGAAAATCTGAGAGAAATAGCGAAAGGTTGTAGCTAAAAACGAAGATATTGCTTTCTTGCTCTCAGATTCTATCTTTACCTCTTCCCTGCCCTCCAAGTCACTGATGATCTTTCTATAGGCCTCTGAGGCAGATTTTAAATTGTCATTTAGCAAGGTTAAAATAGGTTTTGGATTAACAAATGACTTGCGCTTCGGATAATAATAAAGCTCAATAGACGACCATTTCCACGACTCGCTACTTTCACATAATCCAGCTTTAACCGGATTCAAATGAATATAAGTGGACAAAATAATCATATACCGCTCACTATCAACTGGAACTACCCTAAAGGGTCCATGGAAAACATGCCCTTTTCTCTGATACTTGGTGTTAAAATAAAGCGCATAGCTCTTAAAAAGATACTGCATTGCATCTGAAAAATTATCTCTCATAGAGCCGCCCATAATGTGTAAGTGATTGGGCATCAGACAAAAAGCATTAACATTAAAATCAAATTTCTTTGCCATTTTCTTGAAAATCTGGATAAAGTGCAGATAATCGTTATCCTCCACAAAGAGAAGCTCCTTGCCGGGAGCCCGTTGGATAATATGGTAAATTTCCCCCGGAATTAATTCTTTATTCTTCTGCCTAACACCCCGCAAGTAGTAGAAATAATCATCCATAACAATCCTACCTCTCATCTTCTTTAGTTTCTCACTAACATATACTATGATACCTATCGCAATACCAATACCATCATAACCATAACAACGACAATATGATACCATAGTGGTACGGATTCTTCCAGAAACTTTTTGTTTCACAAAGTGAAACAGATTTTTCCAGGAAAAATTACTATCATAAAATGAAACAGATTCTTCCTGAAAGATTTTGTTTCACATAGTGAAACAAATTTTACCATAGTGAACTTGAGTTTTGGGGGTTTGGTGGGGACAAAAATAAAAACTCTACACGCTAAAACTCCGAGATAAACGGTCCGTTATTATAATAATTCAATGAATTTTTCAACAGATAGTCGTGCTTGTTTTAATATGTGTGAAAGAGTTGACCTTTTGATTGGGCGGTGAGCTGGAACAATGAGTTTAAGGGTTTCGTTTGGCAAATGCTTCTGCAATCTAATATGGCTTCCTCTTTGGCGAACCACTACCCATCCATCACGACGTAAAGCATTAATGACTTGAGGGTAGTTCAGGCTTGGAACCTTGCTCATAGGACAATTTCTACTAATTCAGATTTTGAGTCTAGTATAGAATCGTCTTCTACTGGTTCAAGATAAAGCTCAATAGCTTCACGAATATTTTTCAATGCCTCTTCACGTGTATCGCCCTCACTTACACAACCAGGAAGAGCCGGAACAATAGCAGTGTAACCACCCTCTTCACTGGGTTCCAATATAACTTTTATGTGCATCTTACAAACCTCCAAGCCTTTATTTGATTTTATTAAACAAGCATCTCAATGTCAAGCTGTATACAGCACCATTTCCAATTTATCCAGCAATGAGACCGATTTTTCCTGAAAGATTTTGTTTTACTATCTGGCTTAATTTTCTTGACTAAATGAATAAAAACCGGCTATCCTACAAAATAGAAATGGGTTAAAATAAAACAGGAATGGAGATGGACAAATCCGAGATACTCAAAAAATTAAAGGTATATAAG
>JALVWL010000161.1 GCA_027034965.1 Candidatus Omnitrophota bacterium | reverse complement strand
AGCACCCTGAACCTTATTTGCCCCAATAGTCGGTCTGCCATTACGCACAACATAACCGCGGTTTCCATTAGCCAGGGCCCTTCTCCTGGCCTCCTCCCTTTTTCGCTTTCTCTCAAGCCTCATCCTAATCTTGAGGTCGCGAATGGCCTGTTTTAACTTCGGCCAAGAGTTGAGGATATCTCTGAGCTGCTGTATCCTAGTTTTCAAAACCTTATTTTCCAAACGCAGGGCCTTTATTTCGCCACTAAGACGCTGGACCTGCATTGTCAATTGCGTATTTTTGCGTTTTAATTGAGTAACCGTAGAATTAAGCGTATTCAATCTTTCATCCTTTAGACCCAATTTCTTTTTGAGCTCTTCGTTCTCCTTTTGTATGGATTTGTAATCCGCCTCAATCGCAGAGACACGAGACGCTAGTTTCTGATATTCCTCTGTCAACTGCTTCTTTTGCGCCTCTAATTCCATGATCCTGGCATCTACATCCGACTGCTCCTGGGCCTCCTTTGCAGCAGGAGAATCCAGTGCAACAAAGTCCTGGGCAGTGGACCCACTAGCCTCAGTCTCATTAGCAGACTCTGAGGCATAATCAGTCTGTACCGACTCTACCTCGAAGATATCCTGTCTCTCAACAGTCTGTGAATAGAACCAGAATCCCCACCCTGATACAGCCAAAATAAATAATAGAAAAATCCAGACACCCCTAAACATACCACGGCCTCCTTCCTGGATGCCCTCCCCCTCAATTAGATTTAATATTATACCCCAACATAGACAAATTTAAAACTACCAAAACCTGTTACGATTCCAAACCAGAACCTGCATTGCGAGTCACAAATTCTGCCCATAACTTTATCCGCTCACTAGAGCTTAGCTGTCCAGGTAGAAGCAAAACAAGGCGTTTTTTGGCACGCGTCATTGCGACATAAAGGAGATTTAAATTGTCCCACAGGATAAGGGTATTTTCCTGGTTATAGAGGCGTTCTAACTTGGTTCCGGGGAACAAGATCCTCTTGTTTATATAGTAAGGATAGAGGCTATCTTGTTCCATCCAATGGAGCTGGGCATCAAATCTGCCGCTTTTTCTTTTCATAAAATCTATCCCGAGAAACGGCAATATCACAGTCTCGAACTCAAGTCCCTTTGAACTGTGTATGGTCATTATCCTGATTGTATCCTTGAGTCTGGGCATTGCGAGCCTTTCAGCGTCCACATAGGCCATATCCTGTTTATCCCAGTAGGAGATAAACTCCGAGAGAAGGGAACTATTCTCCATCTCCCATCTCCATATCATATCCAGAAGGCCATTTAGATATAAACGATGCTCGGGATAGAGAGAAAAAACACCCAACCTATCCATCAAGGCCTTTACATAGAGATAAAGACTAGAGGATGGACGGCCAGGGACATAAGATAGAACCATATCTGCCAGGGAAGTCGTTTCCCTGATTCTTATCTCCTTCTCCCAAAATTCTGCATCCTTCCCTGACACCCGTTCCCATAATTCGCTCATAAGAAACATATATAGATAGGTACGCTCCTGGGGAGAGTCTATCCACTTCAACAGACAGACTATCGACCTTACAACAGGGTTGGATGTCAGCGCAACCGATTCATCCGACAATACAGGCAGGCCCTTTTGAGACAACCCAAGCAACAAATCCCTTGCCTGGGAATTCGTCCTGACCAGTATACACACATCCGAATATCCTCCCCCCTCCTGCAGAATAGATGATATGGCCTCCACATAGTCCTGTATGTCCTGTAATCCATCCCAATAGACAAATTCAACCCCGCTCCCGCCGGACTCATCTCTCACATTCTGCTGACATACCTTATCTGGCGAAAAGCACTCAGACAGATAAGTGAGATAGATTCCATCCAGGTGCCCATTATCAAACCTTGCCTCTATCTCTTTTCCTATAGAAAATATGCGGTTATTAAACTCAACCACCTCCCTGCTGCTGCGCCAGTTTGTATCTAGGATAAATTCCCTGAAGTCAGCATTAAATGCCTGTTTTAACAACTGAAACATATCCGGACGACTGCCCCTCCAGCGGTATATCGTCTGCTTGGGGTCCCCAACACAGAACAACAGTCCCCCTTGACTCAACAACTCCTCGAGTATCGGATGTAGAGCAGTCCACTGAGACAGACTCGTGTCCTGAAACTCATCTATCAAAAAACACCTATAACGAGAGACCCTTATGTAACTCTTTTCCGCTACCACCATTGGATCGAGTTGCGAGATATGCATTTGCAAGAGATTTAGATAGGTTACATCGTTTTCCTTCTGATAGGAATCCAGAATAGCCTTAAATGCCGAATAGACCTCTACGAAAGGCATAGGAATAGAAACAGAGGCAGCCTCACAAAATTCGTATAACGACTCCAGAAACTCCGTCCATAACCCATAGCCATTATTCGCAGAGTCAATTCTGTCTGTACGGGATTCCTTTTTATAGATATCAAGATAATCCTCTTTATCCAGTCTACGGAAATAGGCAGAACTTATACCGGTAAGCGAACGCAGGCCGTCCATAGAGATGCCCTCCAATGCCCTGTAAACAGGGCCCTTTAGGCTAAGATTATTTTTCTTCACAAAATCCAGGAATCTATCCCTCTTCTGGAGCACATCCTCCCTCAAGGCCTTCAATGGCCGGCACTCCATCTGTCCTATCTTCAAGCCACTGTACGACTCCTGGTAGAGAAAGGAAAGAAAAACATCCCTGGCATACTCTACAGGATCCCAGGAACGATAGACTGAAAGCCCTGCTGCAAACCTACGGACAAATCTCATAAAGTTCGAACGGATACCTTCATTCTCCTGGGCCTCTAAAAGCAATGCCCCGAGAATCATCTCCATATCAGGATATATAGAGTTGCGTATCTGCGCATAAGGGCTTATACCCAGTTCAAGGCTGAAAGCCATCCTCAGCCTATTCAGGAAACTATCTATAGTCTGAATGGACATCAGAGACAGATTAAACAGCATCTTCTCAAGTATCGCCCCTGCCAAGAAACGTATCTTTTCTTCGCTCTCTCCTAAAACATTGCTAAAAAATTCAAGTTCCCTGCCCTCAAAATACATCGCCATCAACCTAGAAATTACACGCAGACGCATCTCCTCTACTGCCTTATTGGTAAAGGTAATCGCAAGGATAGAATCTATAGGCAGGCCTTTTAAGAGTAGTGCAATATAGAGACTTGTAAGGGTAAATGTCTTGCCCGAGCCAGCCGACGCCACAACCGACACAACACCAGGAGATTTCTTCAGTGAATGTCTTATAATTTCGGTAAGCATCCAGAGACTTCTGCTTTATATTAATCCATACTCACAAATCTATTCTTCCCTGTCTTCTTGGCCTCATATAGGGCCTTGTCGGCAACCTCAATTATGGTATATGGGTCCTTCCCATCTTCAGGAAAAGAAGCAACGCCAACACTCACTGTTACAGAGAGGCTCTCGTTATAGGCCGTAATCGGCCGTTCAGAGACCACACTGCAAATACGTTCAGCAGCCATCCTGGCACCGTTCTTATCTGTATCCAGGAGTATCACACAAAATTCCTCCCCTCCATAACGGCCTACAAGGTCTATCTCACGCGCTGTCGACATAATGCGGCTGGCTACCTCTTTTAGGACTGCATCGCCAACAAGGTGCCCATAGGAGTCGTTTATCTTCTTAAAGTCATCCACATCTATCATCAGAAAGCTCAATGGCGAACCAAACTTATTGGCCCTCAATAAGCTTTCAAAGAATCGGTCCAGGACATATCTGCGCAAAAATGTTCCGGTAAGCTCATCGGTAATAGCCATCTCTTCAATAGCCTTATACAACTTTATCCTGCGCATTCCAAGGGCAAACTGGTTCGCAAGGATGTGGAACACATCCAGGTCTTCGTCCTTACAACCCTTGACCGCAAGGTAACCCCGTATATCGTTCTCCACTCGTATAGGGAAAAGGTAATATTCCATACTATGGGTAAGGGATAATTCCGTACTGTCTATAAACATACAGTCCTCGACATTTATGTATTCCTTCAATTTTTCCTTAAATATCTTAAACATCTCTATCTCATCCAGTGTACTGGTAAGGCTCTTGATTATCTCGTAGAGCTTTACCTCTTTCTCGGCATCCTTTTCGAATTCCCTATTCTTTCTCCTCTGCGCCTCAAGGTCATAGTACATCCTCTGACGGGTCTTTTCCAGCTCCTGTATCTTAAACTCCATATCTGCTGATATCTTTTTATTCTTGGCCAACAGGTAGATAACAATCCATCCACCCACACCAAATATTATGGACAAAATAAGCGTCAGGCAAAACATACTCTATTCTTTCCTGTTGACTTGGCCACATACAACCTTTCATCCGCCTTCTTAATCAGGGTAATCTTATCCTTCCCGTCCTTAGGATACGAGGCCACCCCTATAGAGACGGTAACACTGGTCGGTATCCTTCTGAGGACAACCTGTTTCGACTCTATGTCCTGGCGTATCTTCTCTGCTATCTCTACGGCAGATTGGAGATTTCTCTCCTCCAAATAGACCAAAAACTCCTCTCCACCATAACGCGCAACTACATCCTTATGCATCCTCGTATGTTTAAGCAAGACACGCGCAACATTCTTTATAACAATATCGCCTGCCGTATGGCCATAGGTATCGTTGTATTTCTTAAAGTCATCTATATCTATCATCAAGAGGGAGAAGACATTCTTCTTATGGTAAAGGATAATGCTCTCAAGTCGTTCCAGTATATAACGCCGCATATAGAGATTTGTCAGACCATCATGCAAGGCCAGATCCTCCATACGCTTATACAGGATAGTATTACCTATTGCAACCGCTGCCAAATCCCCGATGGTCTGCAGGAAAGAGAGGTCCTCTGAATAAAAGGTGTACTTATCAAATGAATCTATACGCAGCACCCCTATTACCTTCTCTTCCAGCATAAGGGGAACGCTTATCAACGAACCGATTGGTATAGCCTTTCCCAGGCTATCTAAATCAAATCTGTAGTCCTGAGATGTATCCTCCACCAACAAAGGGCAGGCATGCTTCATCACCCATTTATCGAATATATCTCCATTTCTGGGCAACTTATAGAAATCCGGATCTTCACCAACACTTTCAACCAGATTAAGCCGTTGTTTATCCTCATCCACTATATATAACACAGCGATATCTGCCTTTGGTATCATATCCATACACTTCTGAACTATATAATGAGAGACTGCCTCTAAGGAAAGGTTGTAACTGAGCTTTTGCATCATAGACTCCAGCGCAAGGTAGCGACTCTTTTTCCTCTGGAGTATATTTTCCATACGCGAGGCCTGTTCTACCTCTGCCTGCAGGAGGTTGATCTTCTCATATAGATCACTCTTTTTAATCTCCCAATAGCAGACCGTGTTTGTTATTCTGCGGTAGAGGAATACAATTATTGAAAGTACGATAATGTAGGACAAAAAGACAAAAAATATATTATAAGGGCAGTAGCTGATAGCGTACCACAGAGGCAGGATAACATAAGCAAGAATAGCAATAATTGTAAAAAGATTTTTTCTAAACAATGGTCTTCTCTGTGTCTTTGTCGAAGAAATGGACCTTTGCCATATCAAAAATGACCTCGACCTCTGATTCAACACTCGGTGCCAGATTCGGTCTCATCCTTGCGACAAAGGTCTTTTCCCCGCTCCTGAAATAGACAAAGGAATCAGAGCCCATCGGTTCAATCACATCACATATCACCTTCGCCCTATTTCCAGTCTGTTTGGCAAAGGTAACATAGCCGATATCGTGTATGTCTTCTGCGCGAATGCCCATAATAATCTCTTTACCCGCATAGGACTTTATCACTGGATACATAGCTTCGGTTATCTTTAGATCCAGCTCATTACCCTGGAAGTAGTATTTATCCTGTTTCTTGACTATCTTCCCCTCAAAAAAGTTCATAGGTGGTGTACCGATAAATCCAGCAACGAATTTATTGGCAGGCCGTTCGTATACGCTTACAGGATCGTCAAACTGTTGTATCTCTCCAGATCGCAGTATACAGACCCTGTCCCCCATCGTCATTGCCTCGACCTGATCATGTGTAACGTATATCATCGTGGTCTTTAATCTCGAATGCAATCTCTTTATCTCAGTACGCATCGTTACCCTCAATTTTGCATCCAGATTACTCAACGGCTCATCAAACAAAAAAACCAGTGGCTTACGCACTATTGCACGGCCAACTGCCACCCTCTGCCGCTCTCCACCAGAAAGCTCTTTCGGCTTTCTCGACAGCAGGTGCTTTATGCCCAAAATCTCTGCCGCCTCCTCTACTCGAGACCTTATCTCTTCTTTAGGATAGCGCCTCAGCTTCAGACCAAAGGCCATATTCTCAAAGACGCTCATATGAGGATAAAGGGCATAATTCTGAAACACCATAGCTATATTCCTATTCTTCGGCGGGACATCATTGACCAGCCTATCGCCAATGTATATCTCTCCACTGGTCACGCTCTCCAGACCAGCTATCAACCTCAGGGTCGTTGACTTACCACAACCCGAAGGCCCAACCAATACAACAAACTCTCCATCCTTTATCTCAAGGTCTATCCCCTTTACTGCCGTAACACCCCTGTCATACCTCTTGACAACCTGCTTTAGAATTACCTCTGCCATATTACCTCCACTAATTTCTATCTCTGTAATACCAGAAGGTTTCCAGAAGCCTTATCAATGTATCTCTCATATTTTTGCGTTCTACAATCATATCAATTAATCCATGTTTCTGCAAGAACTCGGAGCGCTGAAAACCCTCAGGAAGGTCTTGATTTATCGTACGTTTGATAACCCTGGGGCCAGCAAAGCCTATCAATGCCCCGGGTTCAGCTATGAGCAAATCTCCAAGCGAAGCAAAGCTCGCCAATATACCTGCCATCGTCGGATTAGTCAATACAGATATGTATATCCCACCATTCTTCTGATACCTTCCTATTGCGGCTGAGGTCTTGGCCATCTGCATCAGGGAAAACATCCCCTCATACATCCTTGCACCGCCCCCTGAGGCAGATATAGATATCAATGGCAGGGAATTCTCCATTGCATACTCTGTCAATCGGGTAAACCTCTCTCCCAGTACCGAACCCATCGAACCCATAATAAATCTAGAATCAGTAACCGCCAGGGCAATCCGTCGGCCATTTATACTGGCAGTCCCAGTAATAATCGCCTCATCCAACCCAGTCTGCTCCCTTGCCTCTCTTAGCTTGTCCTTGTAGGTCTTGGGACCGCTAAACTCGAGCGGATCAGTTGTCTTAATCTCAGAAAACATCTCATCAAAGCTACCTTCATCTACTGTTATCTCTATACGCCTGCGTGCAGGTATCGGCATATGAAATCCGCAATTCGTACAAACCGACAGGTTTTCCTCTATCTGTTTACTCAATATCAGCTTATGACAGGAAGGACACTTTGTAAGGAGATCCGATGGAACATCCTTTTTCTTTTCCTTTTTATGGAACAACCTAAAGCGCTTTTTGGGCCTGAATATACTCATCTATACAATCCCCTTTTGATAATATATTCCCTCACTGCCTCGGGAATCATAAACCTGACCGAGTTACCCTCTCTTAATCTCCTGCGCACCTCAGAAGAGCTTATCCCTATATAAGGGATAGAAACAGGTATAAAATAATCCTTTTCAGGAATAGGTTCCTGCCTATACCCTACAATAAACCGTACCAATTTTATCAGGTTTTCCCATTCTTTCCAAGAAGTTAAGCCCCTGGCAGAATCAGAACCTATTATCCAGAAGAGCTGGCAATCAGGTTCCTTTCTTAGGATCTCGTTAACTGTATCTATGGTATATGTCTTACCGCCTCTCTTTATCTCGATATCACTGCAGGAAAAATAATCAATTCCCTTCACAGAGAGGCGGATCATCTCAAGCCTGTCTTTAGGGCTGGCAGCGGGCTGTTTGTCTCCACTCGAATAGTAAGGGACAAAGACAACCTCATCAACCCCACACTCTCTATATGCGGCCTCTGCCAGAATCAGGTGACCTATGTGGGGGGGATCAAAGGCCCCACCGAGTATACCTATACGTCGACCCATAGTAATTCCAGGGATTTACTTCCTTATCTGCCCCTCACCAAAGACAACGTATTTATACGTCGTTAATTCCTCTACACCCATAGGTCCACGGGCGTGCAATTTATCCGTGCTTATCCCTATCTCTGCACCGAGCCCAAATACCCCGCCATCAGTAAAACGCGTAGAGGCATTAACATAGACGGCCGCAGAGTCTACCTCCCGAGTAAAGCGCATAGCCGATTCGTAATCGGATGTGATAATGCCATCTGAATGGTGGGAGCTGTGTTCATTAATCCACTCAATTGCATCCTGGAGCGAATCAACCACCTTTATTGCAATCTTTAAATCCAGATATTCCTCATACCAATCGCCTTCCTCGGCCGGTATACAATCTATAATACCCACTGTCTCTTGGCAGCCCCTTATCTCAACCCCGGCATCTTTTAAGGCCTTCGCCACTTTCGGGATAAATTCCCTAGCCACATCCTTATGCACGATTATCTTCTCTATCGCATTACACACCCCTGGACGCTGCACCTTGGCATTTAGGCATATATCAACCGCCATATCAATATCAGCAGAGGCATCTACAAATTCATGGCATACCCCTTTATAGTGTTTGATAACCGGCACAAGGGAATTCTCGGTTACAAACCTAATCAGTCCCTCACCCCCTCTGGGGATTATCAGATCAATCAGACCCACCTGCCTAAGCATTTCGGCAACCGCACTGCGGTCGGTCGTCTCCACAAAAGAGATAACATCGCTGGAGATAGAGCTGCTCTCCAAGACAGCCTTCAATGTCTTAAATATCGCAAGATTAGAATTTATTGCCTCCTTTCCACCCCTCAATATCACCGCATTCCCCGACTTTATGCACAGGCCAATACAATCAGAGGTAACATTTGGCCTGGACTCATATATTATCCCAATCACACCTATAGGTACCCTGACCTTATGTATCCACAGGTCATCCTTATTTCGCCAGGCAGAGATAACCTCCCCAACCGGATCCTTCAAGGCCGCTATCTCCTCAAGGGATACTGCCATCGCCTCTATACGCGCGGTATTCAATAGCAGCCTATCCTGCATTGCCTTGGACAGATTATGTTCTTTGGCATAGAGGAGGTCTTTCTCATTCTCCTGAATAATATAATCGCTCTTTTCCCTCAAGGCCCTTGCCATCTCCTTAAGCAGTCTATTCTTTTCCTCAGTACTGGCCTTGGCCACTGAATAAGATGCCTGCCTTGCCCTTTTCGAGATACCTGCTAGATATTCCTTTATGTCCATCTCATCAAACCTCCTGGATTCAACCAAATCTTCCCAAATAATACTCCACTGTCATCCTTATCCCGTCTTCAAACGCCACCTGAGGCTGCCACCCCAAATCCCTTCTTATCTTCGATATATCCATAGCATAACGCCAATCGTGTCCAGGTCGGTCCTCCACAAATGTAATCAACTCCTCATAACTA
>JALVWL010000160.1 GCA_027034965.1 Candidatus Omnitrophota bacterium | reverse complement strand
CATTGTTCCTGGCCTCGAGATCATCCTTTTCGTCAAATCCAAATTTCCCTGTATACACCAATCCTAAACGCGCATCCTTAGAGAGGAAGAACTTTGAGCGAATTGCGGCATCTGCACTATTAAGCTCGCCTATATCGTCCCAATAGGTCATAGGAAAGGCCAGGGCCGACTCCAGCTCCACAGAATCACTAGAAAATGAAAACCTAGCTCCCCTCAAATACAAAAGGCGCCTCCACTGACTATCCCTTGCATAGGCAGAGATATTCCTCACCCATCGTCCGGATTGAACAGGAGAACCTGTCCTGGCAAAGACCCTGCTCGGTTGATAGGTATCAATCCAGGGACTCTCCTCCCATTGCCTCCTATTATTAGAGAGTCGCAATACATCGTCTGTCGTCAGGGCCTCTCTTTCGTCTGACAATGCAAAGACCTTAAAGTATAGGCCATCGTCATCATATTCCAACCAGAGTTTGCGTATGACATTCCACCTTTCATCTACCTTCTCTCCTCCTATTGGATCAAAATAGGTCCACCAATCATAGAGACCCTTTGGTGTGTAAGAAGTCAGCTTGCCATCGACGACCTTTATCTCATCAAAGTTGAGGACATTACCTAGATTTGTGCGGAATATCTCGTTCATTGTCCTGTCTGTGGCAAAGATATATTTTAACTTCACTTCCGCATAATCACTGCCAGTAGTTGAAACTACATAGGCATGGACTATTCCGAGATAAGACCAGGGATCCACCACCAATTGGGAATAGAGGTCAAGGACTGGATTTAGCCTGTAATCCAGATTTACCCTAATACCAGAATATACCTCTGGATCGAATGTGTTTTCCCTATCATCACCCCATAGATATCGCCAGGACTTCTGATAGGGAATAGAGGTCTTGTCTGGATTTGTGTCCTTCCAGAAGATATCTCCCTCACTATCTATCTCAAAGGCACTGTAGATAGAACCAGAGACCTTTAGCCTGGGATAATTAGATTGCCCTGTTTGCCTATCTGTATTCTCAAACCTACTATTTTGGGCAGAATATTCCGTTTTTGCAGGGCTTCGGTATCTGGCCTCATATTCCTCCAGTAGAGATGCCATTTTCGCAAGCCGTTGATTTTCTATGGAATTCTTTTCTGCCCAGAGTCTTTCAATAGGTACAAATAAAACAACGGCCCATACGCAAAAAGAAATACA
Organism: Candidatus Omnitrophota bacterium; assembly: GCA_027034965.1. Classification (GTDB taxonomy): domain Bacteria; phylum Omnitrophota; class Gorgyraeia; order S143-82; family S143-82; genus S143-82. The sequence continues at coordinate 8,420 of JALVWL010000160.1, read as the reverse complement.
AAAATACTTAAAAAAATACCCCCCCAACATAAATTCCTTTTAAATATCAATCCTTTATGCTTCCCAAAGATATCTCTTTCTGGGCCAGGAGTGGGGATGTCCACAATTGCTTGAGAACCTTATAGGCCTTCTTGGGCCTCCTCACATTAAGGCCTGTATCAGGGTCTATTTTTCTGGACAGTGCAACTATCCCCCACCACTCTTCATTCATATTCAGATTGTTATCGCAGGCTATATCGTGATAGTATCCCCCGCAGGACCAATCTCCCCGCTGATCATGTCTATACCAGGCCTTGGGGTCATAAGGGTCGCTCTTCCACCACTCATCTGTCCACTCAAATACTATACCACCTACCACATTTCCCCTGCCTGTACTGGCTGCTAGATTCCTCTCTATCTCGCGCCAGAGATTGGCTATATACTCGGCCTGGATATCCTGATTTTCTTCTCTATGGAGTGAATCAAAGGAATCGGCCCCAAATTCCATAACAAAGAAGGGTTTATCCGGGAAAAATCTCTTCATATCCCGCCATATATGGCCAAAGCTCTTTCCAGTAAACAAGGTTACGCCTATTATGTCTATATTTTTGCAGACCTTTCCAGCAACATCCAGTCCCCTTGGCCCACCATTGCCAAGGGCAACAAGTCTCTTTCCATCTATCTTTTTTATCTCTCTAGCAATCTCGTCTACAAATCTGTAATATATCTCGGCCTGTTTTTTCCTGCGCTCTGCGGGATCCCGAATTTTCAAAAGGTCTTTGGTAATCCAGGCATTAATATTCTCTGGGCCAAAGGAAAAATTGTTTTCATTGCCCAGTACCCACATAATTATGCCAGGCTCATCTTTCAAGGCCTTGACCATCTCTATAACAGAGCGCTTTACCTCTTTTCTAAAGCCGGCATCTCCATAATTCGGACTATTCCAGAACCCCAGCCAGTGGCCCATAATGGTATAGATTCCGTATTTCTCATAGAGGGTATGGATAAACTCCTTTGTCTTCTCTATGTCTTTGCCCGGCTGGTAAAATCGCACGGCATTTGCCCCAAGTTCTTTTATCAAAGGCGCATCAACTTCCAATACCTCTTTGTGAGAAAATATATCGTACTCCCAGTTTCTGCCAATGGGCACTGGCTGATAAACCACCCCCCGCAATATAAAGGGCTTTCCATAGACATAGAGGACACAACCCTTGGATGTCTTCTTTATACTCGATATCTCTGTCTCTCTGGCCTCTACACAAGAGGTCTGGAATATCGAGAATAGAAACAGTGCAAGGAAAATAAAAAGAGGGCCTATTCGGCCCTCTTTTATAAACATAAGTAATGCAATTATCTTATTATTCCTCATACACTATATCATCCAGATAAAAGGTACAACCCTCAGGATTGACATCTGCATTGGTAACCCAGCAAAAGCCACCGATTATGTAGGACATATCCTTCCCCGAGAGGTCAATCGTATATTTCTTCCATTCCTTGCTCAATACTATTGGTCCTATCTCCGCTGAATCAGAATCAGAATAGTTATTCTGTATACCACCGACCTTAAAGGCCTCTATCCTCTCTCCGCCTTTGGCTCCTCGGGCCCAAAAGGTAACCTTCTTGGCCTTGCTGAGGTCATAACCCTTATCCAGCTGACCCCAGTTATTTGCAGGCTCAAGCCAGTATACACCAGCCCACCTGGCCCCTCTGGATGCCTTTGCGGTATAGACGAATTTGATGCAGGTATCCCCGCTATGGGGGTCCTCTTCAGAGGCATCGTTCATCTTTATATCAGAATAGTCTCCCATAAATCCAGAAGGCACAAAGTGATTCTCTACTGAACGTTTGTCAATATAGACAGCAAAGGGCATTGGTTCAGGTCCCTTTGTCTCGGCTTTTAGATCAGGATCATATTCAAACTTTATATCATCCAGATAGAAGGTACAGCCATCTGGATTTTGACCTGCCTGGAGGGTAAATGCAAAACCACCACTTATGTAAGACAGATCAGCTCCAACCAGATTAATCTCATACTTCTTCCACTCGTCGGTAAGCTGAATAGGGCCGATCTTTACATCCGCTGTATCCTCATAGACCTTTCCGTTTATACCGCCCACTTTGAATTCGGCTATTATCTCATCTCCATACTCACCCTTTGCCCAGAAGGTGAGCTTATTCATAGAAGACAGATCAAAACCGCCCTGCTTTGTCCCCCAGTTGTTGGGAGGGTTCTGCCAATATACACCTGCCCAACCCTGCCCCTGGGACTTGTCTGCAGTATAAACAACCTGAATACAGGTCTTGCCAGAATGCACATCCTCAGAATACGCCTCATTCAAGCGTATATCGCCGTAGTCTCCCATATACCCAGAAGGTACATAGTGGTTTTCAGGAGCACCCTTATCCGAATATATAACAAAGGTGTCTCCTTTTGGGATCTTGATTCCCTCTGCCTGCGCCGAATAACCAAGTATCGCCCCAGTAATAAACAACACCGCCAGCAACATTCTACGCATACCTTACCTCCTCTTTAGTGGGTTCCCCAAACCTCTCATTGATTCTTATATTTTAATATAGACTGAACAATTAGTCAAAAACAAAATAAAAATTTTAAAAAACTATTCCCTCCAGGCCCTTCGAAGATAATAGAATACCTGACGAGGAGAACGCTTAAAAGGCGAATCCTTTCCATCACCTTGGCCAAACCATCCCAGCCACTCCTCGTACATATAACCGTCTATAAACGGACCCGGCCATCTGGATTCTGTATTGTGCACAAAGGGCTCATAACCCTTCCACCACTCATCCAGATATTCAAAGGCAAAACCACCTATCGAATTCCCTATCCCGTCATAACCGGCAGAGTTGAATAAGACATCTTCCCAGCATCCCAGGTAATAAAGCGCCTGGGCCTTCTCTATCTCTTCCCTGGACATTGCCTTTGCGTAGGCAGGACAACCGTACTCGGTTATCATCATGGCCTTGTCAGGGGCCAGTCTATGACCGAGCTCCCAGACATCCCCAAAGCCGGAATTACCCCTGTAGGCATTCAGGCCGTATATGTCCACATCAGGGCAGTATTTGGCAAACTTATCGAAGTAGAGCATATCCCCATTACATATGGCCACGGGCCTGGAGGGATCCATTTCCTTGATTATCTTGGCAACCTTATTCACAAATCTATAATAGGCATCGGGTTTCTTTTTTGCGTTATTGGCGACACCATAATTATTTTCGTTTCCCAGGAGCCAGAACAGGACATAAGGTTCGTCTTTAAATTCCCTGACCATCTTTTTCACACTCTCTATCATATTTTTCTGATGCTCGGGATTGGAATAGTCTGTTCCTTCCTCCCAGGAGGCCCCGCTGCCAATGGTATACATTCCCAGAAAATCCCCCATAACCACACGAATGCCAAATCTCTTGTACAGGTCCCGCAGTAACTCTTTATTCACCTCATCCGGATGGTGGTATATCCGCAATGTATTTACACCCATTGCCTTTAAGATAGAAAAATCTCCAACCGCGTATTCGTCCTCATCCTGCCTATCGTTCTTATTCCAGTCTATCCAGGCATCGTAGGGCCCATCGGGCAGGCCATTCCCGTTATAGTCATAATACATCCAGTTCTTCATCGTCCCATTATCAGGGCTCTGGCCTATCTTCGTAGGGGAGTAGGTTACGCCCTTAATAATATAGGGATGGCCATCGACCTGCAATTGCCAGTGTCCATTGTCATATTTGACCAGCTTTGTGTGACTGCCTCCTTTGACCTCTACTATCTTATGCGCCTTTAAATTCAGTCTTTTCGGCAGGATCTCTTCCTCTGAACTGATCTCGATAATCTGTCCAGGATTTACTATGGCCTTATCGTTTAATATATTATTGTCCTGTCCATTCTTGATAAAGATACTGGCCCCTACGAGTTTCATCTTTAGTTCTGGATAACGTCTCAAGAGAAACTTTATCCTATACAACGAAGTAGGGCCGATATACCAGGGGGTATGCCAGTAGGTCCAACCATAGACAGCAGGGTAGTGGATTACTATGGCATAATATGCCTTTATTGCATGGGGCAAAAGCCCTGCTCTCTCCAATATCTGCGCTATGTAGAATTGCTTAACCCCTGGGGGTTCAGGGGCAGAACACCACACGAAGAAACTCGCCAATGGATCCTGACCATATAGAAAGTTCCAGTGATTCCCTCTCAGATAGCCCTGTTTCCTGTATTCCTGATACTTAGGATCCCACCTGAAGCTCGTGGTATTCGGATATATCCCTTCACCAACTGCCTTGGCAAGGCCTTCCTGGTCTTCTATCACATATCTGTAATTCTCTGTCCCTATTCCCTCAAATTTCCCATATTTCTTATAGTCGACGATCCGCTCTTGTCCATAATCATAGAGCCCAAACTTCGGTACAGGCAGCTTCTCTGTATAAGGCAGAAAACCCTGCGTGCCTTTACATCCAATAAAGCTGACCCCTACCAGAAAGGCAATAAGCAACCACAATAGAACAAATGCCCTATTCACAATCAGCCTCTTTCAGTTTCTGTATCTTTGCCTCTGACTCGTCCTTTACCTTCCAGTACCAGCCGCGAGGATCCCAGTTCTGGGCAAGGGGGAACTCTTCTATTGCCTTATGGAAGTACTCCAGCGCCTCTCTGCATCTGCCCTGCTTTTCATAGGCCTCTCCTATCACATAATACGCCGTTCCAACTGCATTAAGTTCTTTATATTTACCCTCTTCGCCAGACCTGGGGAACTGACCATCCAGGGAGGTCTGTTGTTCCTTTGCAACCTTATAAAATCTCTCTATTAATCTGTTGGCAATCTTAATCGCATCGTTGAAGGCCCCCTTACCAAGGGCTGACCAGGCCTTTGTCAGTAACTGATCAGCGGCAAGTTCGTTCAGCTCTGTCTCGCTGATCTCAAAGTGCACCTCTCTGTTTTCCCCTTCCCCTGTTATGAGCTTAGACTTATCGAACTGAGGCGCGCCCTTGGCAGCGGGAAGGATCCTTGGCCTTGAAAACACAATCCTCTCAGTATCCTTCTTACAACCAATAATGGTCAGGGAAAGGGAGAAACATAAAATCAACAAAACTGTTCTGAAATGCACCTAAAACTCCTTCTCTTTACTGACCAGTAAGTGCACCAGCGGTTATGCCCTTTATTATATGTCTCTGCATCAACAGATAAACGATTATAACCGGAACAACGGTGATTGTCATCCCTGCCATCAAGAGCGGATAATCCACGAGATGGACTCCCTGAAAGACCATCAATCCCCTTGGCAGAGGCATCTTTGCCTTGTCCTGTAATATCAGCATCGCAAGGAGATACTCGTTCCATACCATAAGGGTATTAAATATGATTACCACTGCCAGGGCAGGCCTTGCTAGGGGCAGGGCAACATGGAGCCATATCCCTAATCTGGAACAGCCATCTATACGCGCTGCATCCTCCAAGTCACGTGGTAGTTTATCAAAAAAGGTCTTTAACAAGAATATCGCAAAGGGCAAGCCCATATTTATCTGGGGCAGGATATAACCAATCCTTGTATTTACCAGCCCAAGCATCTTGAGCAATACAAAGAGGGCAATAAACGCACCAGGGATCGGGATCATCATACTCGCTATCAAAAGGATGTAGAAGAAATTCTTGAAGGGAAATTCGAGTCGAGAAAAGGCATAGGCCGCCAAGGAAGAGAAAAGGACAATAGCAGTCACCACAACCACTGTATAAAAAAGGCTATTTAAAAAATACTGCCCAAACCCGCCCTTGGTCCATGCGTAATAGAAATTCTCCCAGTGCTGCTGGGCAGGCCACAAACTCATATCTTTAAACACGGATATCTTTGTCTTCAGGGCCGAGACAAACATCCACCAAAGAGGGAACAGACAAGATAACGCCACAGCAGTAAGTATCAGATAAGATAGGCTCAATTTAACAAATCTCTGCAATCTATAGAATAAAGTCTCTGACATCATAACACTTATTCCCTCTTCATCTTATTAGAGACCCACAATTGTAACATCGAGACGGTCAAGAGAATAAGTCCAAAGGCAATCCCCTGGGCACAGGCATAACCAAACCTGCCAGCACCCTGCATAGAGGCCAGGATCCTGGTTACTGGCACCTCTGTATGATAACCAGGCCCACCATTTGTAGTGGCAGCGATTATATCGTAAATCTGCATACTACCCAAAATCGTCAATATAGAGACCAGGATGAATACCGGGATCATAAGTGGTACAGTGATATACCAGAACCTCTGCCAGGCATTGGCGCCATCGACCCTTGCGGCCTCATATATCTGCTGAGGGATATTCTGAAGCCCTGCCAGGAATATAACAAAACCCCAGCCAAATCCGCGCCACATATGCACGGCCGCAACCGCATTTAGGGCAGTCTTTGGATCAGCAAGCCAGTCCCTGACCAGGTGCTTCAAACCCATGTGAACCAGGGCAACGTTGAGAATTCCATCAGGATACCTGAATATCCACTTCCATATCAAACCGATAACTATCCCCGACAACACGGGGGGCAGATAAAATATGACCCTATAGACGTGTCCGCCCTTTATGTCATTTGCACATAGCAAGGCAAGTATAAGGGCAATGCCATTCTGGATGGTCAATGCCAGAAAGGTTATCCAGGCCGCATTCAGGACAGATCCCCACCAGACCTTATCCTGGGTAAAGACCTCTACAAAATTTGCAAGGCCAACGAACTGCATATTCGAAGAGATGCCATCCCAGGACATTAAGGACAACTGGAATACCTTGAAAAAAGGATACAACCCAAACACCAAGAACAAAAGCAGTGCGGGCAGTATAAATAGATAGTTTGTCAGGGTATACCATCTTTTTACCATAATCGCACCAATCAATTGGCAGTATTGTCCTGTTTCTGCCTCTTCTTTTCCATCTGGCGGGCCTTGACCTTCTGGACCTCTTCTGCCACTTGTTTAGCGGTCTTCTCACCCGTAATAATAGACTGAAGGCCTTTGTCAAAGGCCTCTACAACCACTGAATCCTCCTGAACCGGAAAGTTTCTCGGATGGTAGACATACTTCATTCCGCTCAAAAATCCCTTCAACTCTTCTGGCACAGACTCAAGACATCCCCTAACCGCTGGTATGCTCAAGGTCTCTTTGGCCAGCCTGACCTGCTGCTCCTTCTGGGTAAGCCAGTTGAGAAAATCAACCGCCATCTCCCTCTTATCCGATTTGGCATTTACAGCAAACCACGTACCAGCACCACCCCAGACTCCTCTCGGATTTGCATTAGAGACCTTTGGCGGAAGTATTATGCCCATCTCTATATCTGGATTCATATCCTTATACACGTGCACCGCCCACGAACCATTGAAGGCAAAGGCATCCTTTTCCAGGGCAAACTCTAGCTCTGCATCCTTATTGGACTTTATTACCACCCCTGAGGCAAACACGCCTGCACGGGCCATTCGTTCTATTATAGAAAAGACCTTTATCCAGTCAGGATCCGTGTATGGGACATCTCCTCTATAGGTAGCTATCATCTTCTCTTCACCCATAATATTCCAGGCAAAATTTGAGGCCATGCAGTCTATAAGCCAGGGTTCGCTAAAACCGCTTACAAGCCCTTGATAGCCGGCCTTTTTCACTGCCTCCACTGCAGCCAAGAATTCATCCAGGGTCTGGGGAGGGTTTTGAGGATCTAGTCCCGCCTCACGAAAGATCTTTTTATTGTATATATATTGGATATTGATTACATCTATGGGAACTCCATAGATCCCCTTTTCCACGCTGAACTCATTTCCAGAGACAAAAGAAACGCTCTTTAATGCCTCGGGGAAAAACCTGCCCTTCCATTCCTGATTGTCCTTTTCCATATAGGGATCCAATTTCAGGACATGGCCTGCCTTTACAAAGTTTGCAAAGTCCCGTTTACTACCCAGTATACCGTATATCTCGGGCAGGGTATTTGTCTGGGCAGAGGCGATTATCTTCTGATTATATGCCTCAGACGGGGCAAACACCTCCATCTTCACATAGACACCTGTCTTTTCATAATACTCCCTGGCAAGTTCGTTAAGGGTATCTTCTTTATCCGTTAACCAGTGCCACATAACAATCGTTTTGGATGGATCTGCATTTATCTTATTTTTAGGAGAGAGGCTGCAACCTGAGAGGAATAAAAATGGAATAAAAGACAGAAAAATTCCTACAGATATAGTCAGACGTTTCATAGATTTCTCCTTTCGATTCGCCATACAGCAAACGTACGACATATATAAAGGCGGAGTATACTTTACCATAGTAAGATTGTGCAGTCAATAGTATCGTAGGGTTAAGGGATGGATGGGATAAAACCGGATTATGCATTAGGATTTCTTTTTCTTCCATCGCCTTGTTAATCAAACATCTCTTTTCTTATTAATAATCAAGCATGAAGG
>JALVWL010000159.1 GCA_027034965.1 Candidatus Omnitrophota bacterium | reverse complement strand
CTGGCCTCAAGGGCCTCTTTACTGGCCTTTGTGTCAGATTCAAGACGGGCATTCTCTATCGCAATAGCAGACTGATTTGCTATGACCTCAAGCCAGGATATCTCGTCTTCAGAGAAGTCTTTTTCCTCTTTACTGTAGACATTTATCGCCCCAACTGCCCTGGCTCTGACTATCATCGGCATAGAGATCATTGCACGCAGCCCCTGCTTTTCAGCAATATCCCTCATCTTAAAATCAGGCTCTTCCAATACATTCCTGACAATGGCCATCTTCTTCTCCTTCACAACCCTGCCAGTAATCCCCTCGCCAATCTTTATTGGCGGCTTCTTTCTATAGTCCTCTATAAGGCTCCTGGCCGCCTTTATCTCAAGGACTCCCTTTTTTTCATTTATGAGCATAACCGAACAGATAGGAGAAGACATAACATCCGATAGGATGTTCACCACCAGATCCAGTATCTCATCCAGAGATGAGGAAGAGATAAGGCGTTTGCTTAGCGTCAATATGGACTCAAGATGGAGATTTTTTAACCTCATCTCTTCATATAACCAGGCATTTCGGATAAGACCACTGACCATCTTCGCAATGGTCTCCAGCGTCGCAAGGGTAGACCTGGCATATCTCTTCTTTGCCTTATGCTGAAAATTTATGACCCCCACCACATCGTCGTTCAATAGAATCGGGATACCAACAAAGCACTTATACCTATCTTCGGGCAGTACAGAAAATACCTTAAACCTGGGATCCTTATAGGCATTTTCTGGTATAACTACGGTCTGTTTCTCCCTGGCAACCCAACCAGTAATGCCCTCTCCTATCTTCAATCTCAACTGCCTCAGGATCCCTGGATGGGGATTCGATGACGCCGCCAATACCAGCTCTCTGGAAGACTTATCCATAACATAGAGGAAACAGGAATCAGCCTTTGTAAACTCCATCATAAGGGAAATAATATTGTGAAAGATGATGTTTATATCTAGATTGGAATTTAGGATATTTATAATCTCTCTAAAGATCTTTAGCTCTTTTTCCCTTGATAAAACCGTCTTAGTCCTTGACGAGGTCTTTTTCTTCATAATCCTTTCCCTTCTTACCATTATTGAATATAACATTATAACCAATTATGGGCAAAGCGCAAAACACAGATAAAATTTTTCTAATCCCGATGACCCAGGGAACTCAGATTCTGAGCCGAAAAGACCCTTTCTACCAGGACTCTATCCAACCTCTCAAGTAAAAACTGCCTTATATTGGCCTCTCCAGAAGCAAGGAATTCCTTTAACAGGGAGGAGACCTTATCGTAACCTAGGTGGGGCAAGAGAGCAGTAATGATAATTGGATTCGCATCAAAACTCTGCCTTATCTTATCGGTCTGTGCCTCTATAGAGTCGATATATCCGACTAGGAGGTCGTTGATATTTATAAGAAGTTGCAAAGATTCAAGGAGAGAAAATGCCAAAACAGGCAGAAATTCATTTATCTGAAGGCTACTGCGTGAAACCGCCTGAGCTATCAAGGAATCGTTGGCCATCACCCGCATTGAAACCTGGATTGCGGCCTCTAGTAGGACAGGATTACACTTTCCAGGCATAATAGATGAGCCAACCTGGGCACAAGGCAGGCGTATCTCTTCCAATAGGCTCAACAGCCTCAGGTCATTGGATATCTTTGAGAGATTGGCGGCATGGGCCTTCAATATACCAGAGACCTCTACAAAACAATCGCTATTTGCGGTTTGATCGATCAGGTTTTCCCCCCTGGCCAGGCCAAGTCCACTCAACTGGCGCAGTTTCTCTATAACCAAAAAGATATACTTCCTCGGTGCCCCTAGGCCCGTACCCACGGCTGTACCGCCTATATTTACTACCCTCAGACGCTCTTCGCTCTTAAAGACACGCCATCTATCCCGGGCAATCGCCTCGGCATAGGCAGAAAACTCCCCCCCAAGCGTCATCGGCACAGCGGACTGCATCTCCGTCCTGCCAACCTTTACAATATCAGCAAACTCCTTTTCCTTTCTCTGAAAGGCCCCCTGCAAGGAGGCTATCCTCTCGCTCAACCTCCGCAATTCAAATATTGAGGCAATCTTAAGGGCAGTAGGATAGGTATCATTCGTAGACTGATGCAGATTTACATCTTCTATCGGGTCTACCAGGGAATAATCTCCTTTTTTACCCCCCAATATCTCTATCG
>JALVWL010000158.1 GCA_027034965.1 Candidatus Omnitrophota bacterium | reverse complement strand
TGCCTCTCCAGGCCCATTGACCTCACAACCCATCACTGCAATCTTTGAGATATGACTGAATCTTTCAGGGAAACTCTCCACCAGATCCTTGAGCTCTCGCACCAGTGGTTTTGCATCCACATAGGATCTGCCGCAGGTAGGACAGGCAATTATATCGACTCCATCTCCCAACCCCAAAAACCTCAAGATACTCCGACCCAACATAACTTCATCCACAGGAGAACCAGAAAGCGAGACCCTAATAGTATCGCCTATCCCCCTTGAAAGAAGGGCCCCTATACCAATACTCGACTTTACAATCCCTGATTCCATATCACCAGTAGCAGTTACTCCGATATGTAGCGGATAGTCGCTTACACTACGAAAGAGCTCATTGGCCCGTATGGTAGTCATCACATCCGATGATTTAAGCGAGACCTTGATATTGAAGAATCCCCTCTCCTCGAGTAGGGAGATATACCGCTGGGCTGCCTTAACCATTGCATCCGCGGCAGGCATATCAGACAGATCATTGGGCAGAGAACCCGAGTTTATGCCTACCCTTATCACCAGAGAGGGATTAAAATCCTCCACTGCCTTAAGTATCTCCTTTATCCTGCGCCTTTGAGAGATATTGCCAGGATTTAGACGGATACCAGCACAACCTGCCTTTATCGCCTCTATGGCAAGCCTGTGGTTAAAGTGTATATCCGCGACTATAGGGACCTCAAATTCCCTTATTACCCTGGCAAGGCTTGGTATATCATCCTTAAACTTTACAGATACCCTGATTACATCAGCGCCAGCTGCAACAAGCTGTCTTATCTGCATAACCAGCGCAGGATAGTCGCGTGTCGGCAGTTTGGTCATCGTCTGGACACTAACCGCAGACCCACCGCCAATAGGCAAATCCTTAAGGTATATTCTCTTCGAAACCTTCATTGATAAACACGTCGTTTATAGAGTTAATACCATTCATAGTGGTTATAAGGCCAATCGCACTGGAATTGCGATGCCTCAGCTTGCGAATATCATTGTAAAAGACAAAGGCCATCAAGAGAATCAAAAGGCTAAGCCCTGCCTTTGACAGGTAGTCATAGAATCTATCCGGCACAGGCCTACCCAATAGGGCCTCCAGGGCAAAGAAGACTAGGTGCCCACCATCCAAGACAGGTATAGGCAAAAGGTTAAAGACAGCAAGGCTTATACTAAGCGTCGCCAGGACCATCAACAATACATTTATTCCCAATACCCTGGCCTTAGAGGTTACCTCATATATCCCTATCGGACCTGCTACAGCCTCTCTTATCTGTTTATTGCCGCTGATTAATAGATATATGGACCGAAGGACCATAACGGTTGTTTGACGAACCCGCATAACAGCCTTTTCTGCAGCCTTTAAAAACGGGAAGCGAACCGTATTATAGGCCGACATATCAGGCATAACACCAATCAGGCCTACCTTCTCATCCTGTCCAAAGATATTCCTAATCTTTCCCTCCTGAGGGACCAGGCGTATAGTAACCTCTTTATTATCCCTTAAAATAAGGAGCGAAACTTGTTTGCCAGCCCTGCCCCTGATATAACCTGAAAGTTCATCCCATAGGTCTATCCTGTGCCCATCGATGGCCAGTATCCTATCGCCCGCCATAATCCCTGCCTTCTGGGCACTCGAACCATCCAGCACCTTCCCTATAATCGGCAACAGCTCAGGCGCACCAGAGAGATATACCCAGAACAGAAGCAGGAAACCAGTAAGGTAATTCACCAAAGGCCCGGCCGAAACGATTAGCGCCCTCTGCCAAACCGGTTTTGAGACAAACTCTCCAGGCAGGCCCTTGCTATCCGCATAACTTTCCCCCTCCATCTCGACAAAACCACCCAGGGGAATAGCAGAAACCACATATTCAGTCCCCTTCTTATCCACTCCAAGCCTGAGAAGAACCTTACCAAAACCAATGGAAAACCGCTTCACCTTGACTCCAAAGAGACGTGCAAAGAGAAAGTGGCCAAGCTCGTGCACCAGAATCAACACACCCAGTGATATCAAAAAGACAATGAGATTCAAAAGCGTACTCAACATCCCAAACCCTTTCACTCTAGATAACACACATTGAATCGTGTTTATCCCGGATTATGCATTAGAATTCTTTACCTTCCATCGATTGGTTAATCAAACATCTCTTTTCTCATCTAAAGATAACTCAAATGTAAAA
>JALVWL010000157.1 GCA_027034965.1 Candidatus Omnitrophota bacterium | reverse complement strand
ATCTAGACCAAGGCTGTTCAGTACTAACAAGATTGCTGTACAGATATGGAGTATTGTGGTTATTATATCTTTTGTTATACCCTGCATAGCCCCACTATTTTAAAAAGTTTTTAAAATATCTACGAAGTATAAACTGATTCGCGATATAATGCAAGTGAAAATTTACCTCAAGTTACAGGCTAAAAAAGGACCACAACTCAGAAGTAAAGATGGACAGATTAGGAAGAAAAATTTCCTTCATTCTCCATGCTCCATTCTTCATTCTTAAGATTTAAGTTTTAAGATGTGGATTTGACTTTTGAGTTTTTAGATTTGAGTTATATTTGGATGAGAGAAGAAGTGTTTGATTGACTGGGCGATGGAAGATAAAGAATTCTAATGCATAATCCGGGATAAAAAATATCTCTTGACGCTATGGGACTTAGTGGTATAATTGGTTTTCCGTTGATTAGTTGTTGTTCATTAGGAGGTGTTAGATTGGCTTTAGTAAAGGACAAAAAGAATAAGGTGATACAGGAATTTGCTGTGCATGAAAAGGACACAGGTTCGGCGGCTGTGCAGATTGCCTTGTTAACGAACCGAATCAAGCAGTTAAATGAGCATTTCAAGGTCCATAAAAAGGATTATCACTCGAGATTGGGACTTCTGAAGCTGGTGAACAGAAGGCGCAATCTCCTTTCTTATCTGAAAAAGAAAGACCCCAAGAAGTATCAAGAAGTAATCTCTAAGTTAGGCCTAAAGAAGTGAGCAGTCCTTTGGTATTTAACACACATAGCGTAAGCTGTAAATTAGGCCGTCATAATCTCATTCTCGAGACCGGTAAGCTGGCCCGTCAGGCAAATGGTGCAGTATTAGTGAAATACGGTGCCATTGCTGTTCTGGTTACTGCCTGTATGTCCCGTGAAAAGCGCGAGGGAATCGATTTTTTCCCATTAACCGTTGAGTACAGGGAAAAACAGTACGCTGCAGGCAAGATCCCTGGTGGCTTTTTCAAGAGAGAGGGTAAACCAACCGAAAAAGAGATACTCTCATCGCGTCTTATTGATAGGCCAATTCGCTCCCTCTTCCCTAAAGACCTTGTAAATGAGGTGCAGATAGTCGCTCAGGTGTTGTCCAGCGACCCTGATTATGATCCCGATGTCTTTGCAATAATAGGGGCATCGGCGGCGCTTACAATATCCGATATTCCATTCAATGGGCCTCTGGCTGCAGTGAGGGTAGGCAAGGTCGAGGATAGGATCGTTATATTTCCTACTTATGATGAGCAGGAAGAGGGACTCGTTGATCTGTGCGTTGCCGGTACAAAAGGGCGCATTGTTATGATAGAGTCAGGCAGTCGTGAGGTGTCAGAAGATGATATGTTTGCGGCGATGAATTATGGAGAAGGCTTTTTTGAGGATATTATTCGCATTCAGGAGGAATTGAGGAAAAAGGTTGGTAAGAAAAAGGCAGTTTATGAACCGTTTGTCATACCCCAGCATCTAATAGATACAGTTGAAGAAAAATATCTGGAAGATTTAAAAGGAGTAACCACTATTGCTGAGAAGGAATCTCGTATAGAGGCTTTTGAGGCAATTGCCAAAAGGGCGATTGAGGATCTTGTCTCTGATGATGGGGATGTAGAAGAAGTAGATGTAAAAAGGGCCCTTTCTTATGTAGAGAAGAGGCTGGTCAGAGATGCTATCTTGAAGGAACGCAAGAGGGTCGACGGTCGGGCAATAGATGAGATAAGGCCGTTGGCCTGTGAGGTCTCTGTATTACCGCGTACACATGGATCAAGTCTGTTTACGAGAGGTCAGACCCAGAGTCTGTGTATAACTACCCTGGGTACAAAGTCAGATGAGCAGATGATAGAAGGCCTCGAGGAGGCAAATTATAAGCATTTTATGCTTCACTATAGTTTCCCGCCGTTTAGTGTAGGGGAGGTGAAGCCTATCAGGGGGCCAGGCAGGAGGGAGATTGGCCATGGCGCTTTGGCTGAGAGGGCCTTGAAGTATGTGATGCCAGATAAAGATGAGTTCCCATATACAGTGCGGGTGGTTTCTGAGATATTGGAGTCCAATGGCTCTTCTTCTATGGCAACGGCCTGTGCCGCGAGTCTATCTCTGATGGATGCAGGTGTACCGATAAAGCGTCCAGTTGCAGGTATAGCCCTCGGCCTGGTTAAAGAAAGTGATAATGAATATATAATATTG
>JALVWL010000156.1 GCA_027034965.1 Candidatus Omnitrophota bacterium | reverse complement strand
AACAGACAAGAAATGGCGAGATAATAGATTTTGTGTATGTAGTGGATAATCTGATTCAGAGAGGATTTATTAGCTATGAAGATATTATAGACATCCTCAATAATATGGAAGAGGTAAGAGAGAGCCTCTCTACCTATAATTACCTCAAGCGCTTATATGCCAATATAATGCGCAAGGCATATTACGATGGCAATGTTATGAAGCCTATGGCCTTAAAGGCCTTAAAGGAAGAGCTCTCAGGTCTATTTAAGAGCCTTGGGCTTGGAATCTCACCGGGTGAGGACAACTACAAAGGCGAACACGCTGGCCTGTTTGATACCATCCTGAAAATGATAAGATACGCAGTTGACGTAGAAGAATTAGAGCTCCCTCGCCAGATCTCCCATTCAGGCATGTATTTCGTTGCAAATGACGATATTTCAAATAGCGTTACACCACAACTACTTATCCCAGAAGGCACATTTACTGATGAAGAAATAAATACCCTTATAGCAAAGGGAATTGTTATTGCTGTTCCAAATAATCTCAGTGGTAAAAAGACGCTTTATATGTTCAGCCCGAAGGTGCGTTCTATTGGCTATCTTGATAGATTGCTTTCTTCTATTGAGCAAGACGCACTAAAGGAAAAGGCGCGCAGTGCCTGGCAGAGGTCTGTATTTAATATCGGAAGCGCAACAAGGGCAATAACACTTGAAGAGCTGGTGCTAAAGATGGCGATAGTGATAAATATGATTGCCTTTACTGGCGAAGGCCCAATGGAGAGATACCTCTACAATCGCATCAATGAGAAGCTTCCTGACTGGTATAGAGACCCTGCCCAGGGTAAGGCCGCCATGGATGCGGTGAGGGTTATAAATAAGGTATGGAATGGGGATGTTAGAAAATTCTTGCAAATACAGGGCGAGGCATTAAAGGATAAGTTTGGTTCTGATATATACCAGAGGTATCTATTCCTGTGGGAGGAGTTAAACGATGCATTCAGGTTCTTAAATGGAGAAGACGATACCTCTATGGACGGCAGGCTGCATGGGGTAGAAAATGATAATGTCTACAGGAGCTTTGCAAATAAGGTGCGTGAGGCAATAGATGGCCTGCTTGTCCCATTGAACAGCAGTGAGCAGGATAGAAAGAGAAAAAAGGCTATTGCAGATCTATTCAGCACTATAAGAGACCTTAACCTGTATATAGAGTCTCAGATAACTAAATACCCGCGCGGAAAACACCGCAAGACCCTTTATCAGATATACGTGGTGCCGTTGTTTAAGTTCATTGGCATGAAACTTATGTCAACGAGATTAGTGCCTGAGAAGTATAGGATGAACTTTAGCCCTAAAAACCCATTTGTTGAGACTATGGAGCAGAGATTTAAGGTTGCAAGGAATGTGGTTATGTTTAATGGGCTCATTGGCCTTAGCCTTTACTACATATTAAGGACCTTGGATTGGTGGAATAAGATATACCTGCCGACAGAGATAGTCCTTCATACGGGTATATTGTCGTGGATGGGTATGGGTATGCTTGGAATTTATGTGGTTTCGATTATAGGAAGATATCTGTTCCTGAAATATAAAAAGACAGGCGAGGCATTAAAGATGCAGCAAGTAGCCCTTACTGGGATATCTGTTGCATTGCTTGTTGGGTTAGGTTTAATGAGCATATTCCCTGCAACAGCAGTTATAACCCTTTCTCCATTCTGGGCAGGTGTGTTGACAACTGCATGGAAGTCGTATCTGTATCTAATACTCTTTGAGATGGCAAAGATGAGTATATACGCAATACAATACTTTACAAAGGCAATCCTTACCAAGCGTTATCATCGTAGCGTGTATGCCTATTCAGTTAATAAGAAAAACATAGTTGATGAGATAGACAGGCTGTTCCGTGAGGAGGCCGAGTCTCATACTGATACAAGTAAGACACTTGGCCAGGAGTTTATGGATTGGTTTAAGACAGCAGTGGTAGAGGAGCTTGGAAATCCAGAATATTACCAGCTGCTTATTACCCCAACTGAAAAGAGGAAGTGGCAACAGTTATTTGATGATTATGCAAGATACAACAACCTCACTGAGGCGGAGAAGGCAGAATTAAAGGATAGGTTAAACGAATTGATAAATGGCCTGCAGGTTAGCGATGAGGCGAGGGCTAAACTTGGTGATAAATACGAAGAGGCAAAGAAGAATATAGTAGAAGAGCGCCGCCTTAGAA
>JALVWL010000155.1 GCA_027034965.1 Candidatus Omnitrophota bacterium | reverse complement strand
CCTTATTTAAATGGCTCTTTACTGAATCGGGTGTCCTGTAGACAGATGTAGGCCTGATAGCCTCGTGGGCCTCCTGGGCTCCCTTTTTGGACCTGTATTTATTGGCTGACTGCGGCAGAAATTCCTCGCCTATCTTATCCTTTATATAACCCCGCACCTCATCTATGGCCTCTGCAGAGACATTGACCGAATCGGTTCGCATATAGGTAATCAAACCTATAGAGGCATCCTGACCCAAGTCAATGCCCTCGTATAATTGCTGTGCAATCTGCATAGTCTTGGCAGCTGAAAATTTCAATCTATTAAACGCTGCCTGTTGCATACTGCTGGTTATAAATGGTGGGGGAGGATTTTTCTTTTTTTGTCTTTTCTCCACACGAGAGACGACAAATTTTTTCCCCTTTATTCTCTCTATTAGGCCCGTGGCAGACTCTTCATTTTCTATCTCTGCCTTTTCATTATTCACCTTCGAAAGCCTGAATTCCTTTAAAAAACCACCGCTTGAATTCTTGAAATCGGCCTCTATAGTCCAGTATTCTTTAGGGACAAACTCCCTTATCTCTTTTTCCCTCTCAACTATCATCCTCAAGGCAACCGACTGGACCCTGCCAGCACTCAGGCCCTTGCTAACCTTTCTCCATAGGATGGGAGATATGTAATATCCCACTATCCTATCCAATATCCTGCGCGCCTTCTGCGCCTCAACTAGGTTGACATCAAATCCTCTCGGAGAGGAAAAGGCAGACCTGATGGCCCGGGGAGTAATCTCGTGGAACTCAACCCGCTCGAACTTGGTCTCATCTATCCCTTTTGCTTTGAGATATTCTTTCAAGAGCCAACCAATGGCCTCGCCTTCCCTATCAGGGTCAGTTGCCACAAACACCTTTTCGCTCTCCTTTGCCAGACCTTCTATCTCAGAAACAACCCCCCTCTTATTTGGGACAACCTTATAAAAAGGAACAAAACCTTTCTTTATACTCACCCCTAATTGGTGCTGGGGTAGATCAATCACATGCCCCATCGTAGGCTTGACTTCAAAATCATCACCCAGAAATTTATTTATGGTCTTTGCCTTAGTGGGAGATTCTACTAGGACCAATGCCTTACCCATCAGACATCTCCTTCCATCTCAAAACCTGTTCTTTCAGCCTATCGATTACCCTAGCCTTGCCCAGTACATAGAGTAAATCAAAGAGCCCAGGCCCTATCCTCTTTCCGCTTACCGCCACCCTCACCGGATGAATGAGTTCCCTTGCCTTTATTCCCATTTCATCTACCAATGCCCTGAATTCTTTCTCTATGACAGGTGCATCCCAAGGATGAAGTTTCTCAAAAACACCTATCAATCGCACAAAAAGCTCACTCTTGTCAACGGATAGGTGCATATTCACTGCCTCTGTATCAAAAGAAAAATCATTACTCCAAAAATAATCGGCCCAATCCACAAAGTCAACCAGGGTAGTGGCACGCGCCTTAAAGAGGGAAATAACTTTTAAGGCGTAGCTCTCCTCGACCTCAAGGCCCCTCTCTTTTAGAAAAGGAAGTATCAAATCAAACAGCTCTTTATCGGACTTTGACTTGATATACTCAGAGTTCACCCAATTCAGTTTATCCATATCAAACACAGCCGCTGTCTTATTCACATCCTTTATATCAAACAAATCAATTGCCTCTTTTATAGAAAATATCTCCTTATTCTGCCCAGGTGACCAGCCCAGGAGCATCAGATAATTCACTATGGCATCCGGCAGATAACCCATTTTCCTATACTCGCTAACCGCTGTAGCACCTGTACGCTTGGAAAGCCTGCCCCCATCCTTGCCTAATATCAACGGGAAATGGGCAAACTCAGGCACCTTAAAACCCAGCGCCCTGTAGAGAAGAACCTGTTTCGGAGTATTCGAGATGTGGTCATCACCCCTTAAGATATGCGTAATCCCCATAAGCGCATCATCGACAACGCAGGCGAAATTATAGGCCGGCAGGCCGTCTGACTTTATAAGGACGATATCCCCAAACTGACGCGAATTTATGCGAATCTCCCCCCTAATAAGGTCATTAAAGACAACATCCTCCTCTGGCACAGAGAATATAATCGCTTCTCCCTTAACAGATTCGGTCTCAGAATCAGGTCCAGCAGAAACCGATACCCCTTTATTTAGACGTTCTGTGGCCTTATATGCCTTGCCCTCCTCCAGGAGCTTATTG
>JALVWL010000154.1 GCA_027034965.1 Candidatus Omnitrophota bacterium | reverse complement strand
AGGTATATCTCCTTATTCTCAGGAAGCCAGCAATAGATTCGATAGGCTAGTTGAGAATCTCCTTAATTTTAGACTAGATGGCAGATCGCAGAGGGATAAACTGCTTGCCTATTTTCTCTACGACTCTTCGGAGTTATCTGTGGAGAGTAGAATAGAGCTAATAGCGCGCTTCCTGGAGAAGGGACTTGATTTCTATTACCTGGGGAAAGATATACTCTATCATGGTTGTTCAAAGGATACACTCTATAAATTCATATCCCAGGATATAGATAAAAGGCTCAGGTATGCGGCCCTTACAGTATTCCTGGTCCACAGAAATTTTCGGTCATTTATGGTTTTGAGCCGTCCCTTTCTAGATAACGACAACTGGATACTTCCCAGGTATATGCTTTCCCTTGAGGAGCTCGATAGTCAGGACAGAGGAAATAGGTTGCGCCTCTTTCTTGCTGATTATTCCAAAGATGAGATACTTAGGCGTCTCTATTCTGCTATAGATCTTGAAAAGGATCCCAGGACCTCTATTATTGCGCTGGCAGAGCTGGTCAATCTGGTAGAGGATATTGATGAATTGATGCCATATCTGGATAGTCTATCTAAGCTTATGCCCTTAGAGGATTCGGTTGAATACTACTGTTTCTATTTATTCCATGCCATTATGAAGCGACTCTACCACGATATCTGGGTAAAGAGAGACACAATGTCCCATCTAGTGACAATCCTGCACTCGATAGATATGAAGCTGCATTTAAGCATTATCGCTGCATGGAACCTTTTAAAGCCTCAAAGCAATAGCTCATCAATGCAGTGGTTTTTGGAATATATTTCTACAAAAAAGGATATAAAGGAGAGGGATAAGATACCTGAATCCCTATTATGGTATTCGCGCTACAAAATTGCCATTTCAAATGGTCAACTGCCGGAACTACCCGAGAAAACAGCCATTAAGTCAGATTCAGAGAAGGCTATGTATTACCTCGCTACTGCTGAGAAAGAGATCCTATCTATGCCTGATTCTGCTAAGGATTGGGAATTTATCTCTACTGTTTTAAAGAAGGCCAAAAAAAATAGTGCAGAATTAGAGAGAGCCATTCGCTTGAAGATAGATACGATCAAGGCCTTGGCGGATATAAATATAAAAGATCAGGACGCAGATGCCTGGAATACTGAACTTGATGAGCTGGCCTTGAGATTATCTGCCTTTATCTTGAAAGATAGCTCTATCGACAACTGGGTAGACTTTAAATACAGGCTTCTTGAGGCTTGTAGGGACAAGTTTAGAGACGATAACATCCTTGTCTATGATAGTGATCTGTTGAGCTATGTCCTTTTGACGCTGGCAAAGGCAGATTCTGCGATAGGGAATTATGAGGAGGCCCTAAATAGCCTTGCAGTGCTATCAATGAGGTCTGATCTCAACCCTCGCTTCAGGCTTATCGTCCTGGCAATTGCCTCTGATTGTGTCGTTGACTTTAAGACGAAACTCCTTTTGGATGAGATAATCAGCAATCTCAAGGCCGATCAACTGATGAGCGAGTATATGCGCGAGTACCTGCAGGAGGCAGGCAACAAGGGTCTATCCAAGAAATATATCCATAAAAAATTGCCATTAAAATACAAGGCCCTCTTTTATGTGCTGAGGCGACTTTCTTCTGTAAGGCAGTACAGGGAAGGCATTGTCTTTAATACCCTGCAACTCTATCTTACAAATAAAGAAAGATTGGGAATCAGTCTTTCTGTGCTTGATTCCCTGATAGAGAATGCCAGAGCCCTTTCTAGTAGAGAAGAGGAGGATAGAAAGGAGATAAGGCCTTTGATAAAGGCGCTTGATAAGTTTATGAAGCGCCTATCGTGGGCAGAAGGAGGGATGCCATCTTCAATGAAATCCTTCCTAGATACAGCATCGGTCTCTTATCCATTGGCAAAGGATAAAATCCCCCAATTTTCAAGAAAATGGTTTGACCTCTGGGACAGGGCGATTGCCGATGATAGGGCCAGGATAAGAATCGACTTTTATAAAGGGCAACGACTCATAGATAGCGTCAGACTGGCAGACGGCTTTCCCCTGGCTATACTTGTCTATTATGAAGACAGGCTGAAGGCAGTGGCGGACAGGATAGAGGTATATCCAGAGGACTTTGTCTCAGTCGAAGGTATAAGATCCTCCATCAATGTCGCCTGGGCGCGAGAGTTTCTTAATAATCTGGATAAGTATCTGTCTATGTGGGCAGGGTCTTTATCGGATTCAGCAGAGGTCGAGATAGATAAGCTCTTATGGGATGCAGTGAATGAGAATTCAAAGATCCCTGCCAAAAACTCCTCTTCTAAAGAGAGGATTGGCTATCTTCCAGGAGACACTTCTCTGAATAAGTTCCCAATGGCCGCCTATCTCGTCAGGAACGGTTGGTTAAAACTGGGAGAGGAAAGTCGTTTATTGGCTTCGGATGCACTGATTTCACTTGCTGATGCTCATAGAGGTATTCGTGACTATCTGCTTTCCTGTCTGTCATCCTATGGTTATGACTTATATGAGCAGAATATCTCTTCTGATAGATTCGTTCTGATTCCAGGCAAACCGAACCGTATCACTGTAAATTATATACTATGGTTGGGACGGGACTCAAATGGGCAATGGGTAGTAAAGGGGGTTTATAACAGATCCAAATACGAGGAATTTGTCCCTTCACGTATACCGAAGAAGAAAAGACCTGCCAGTAAAGAAAATCTACCTGATAGAAAATTACGCTGGCCTGACGCTGTGGTCTATAACAGCAGTTGTCATATATCTCTGGGTGGCCAGGATATCTATTTTTCCCTTCCTTTTCGCCCCAAAAACAGACCTCAGAATAAAGCCCTGGTTTTTGTAAACTGGGCAAAAGCGGTTGAGAAAAGGGCATTATTATTCTCCTATTTTGTAGAGGGCAATCGGTTATTTTACACAGTAGTGGATCCAATAAATTATGCCTTTATCTCTTATGACACGACAATTGATGCCGCCATTGCATCTAAAGGTTATCTTATGACACTCGCCTTAAAGGATAAGGATAGGGCAGTGTTTTATCCGAGCTACCAGTGGTGGGTAGAAAAGCATCAGTTGTCCTTGACCTCCAGAGGTGCTAGTCAGAGCATTATAAATGCCCCTGGCATTAGGTTTATGGGTAGAGATGAGATACTTTATGATGATTTTGATATATACGTTCAGAGCTGTAGGATTCGCATAAATGGCGATGAATTCCACCTAAATCCTGAGAAATGGATTATCCATTCCATATCTTCGCCAGATGGATGGAATTATTATATATATGAGATGGATAGGAAGCCTGTTCGGTCCTATTTGATACGAAAGGGGCTTGGGATTGTAGATAACTTACCTCTTATAATGCACCTCTGCGTATCCAGAGACAAAACCTCTTATCTGGAATTCTATAAAGGGGGGAAGCTCTTCTCGAAGATAGATTCCCAGGTATCTTTACCCAGAGAGAAGTCATCCATTTCGCTTAACAGGCTTTTCCCTTCGCTTGGCTTTGTCACGGCTAAATTTAAGGAACTCCACTATCCCAGCCAGAAAGGGCCGAATACAGAGGCCTTATTTTATATAAGCAATTATATCCTTTCTCTTCCAACTTGGTTTTCTTATGAGGACGAGGACTTTTCTGATCTGGTACAAGGGGAAAAATTATCTGTCCTTGTGAGGGACTACAAAGAGGCTTCGATCAGAGCAAGACTGTTGTATTATGACGATAGAAAGATGGAAAATCTGCCCTTGCTGGATTTCTCTATAGAAGAAAAAGATGGGATAATTACCTTTCGATCTGATGTGAGTTACGATAAAGATATATTTCTAGAAGGGGTGGAGATCAAGACAACTCGAAAATATAAGGCTCATCGATTGAGTTTAGCCGATTTTCTAAATCCTGCTTCGACCTCTGTTGTTTCAAGATATCGTCTTCAGCTGGACGAAGATACAAAGTATTTTTCGGTTGGCAGTAACATTACTGTTAACGCCAACAATTATCTAAAGACGGCCATAGATTCTGGTATCTGGAGGATATATATCGAAACAATTAATAAAAAAAAGAAAGAACATAGAGTCATTTTTTACCCTAGAAAAGAGGCAATAGAGTTGGGTTTTATGCCGGGTAGGATAGTTGCTGGTAGTCCGAAATATAGTATTAGATTTTTGGTGGATCCAAACGACAAGGAGTATGCGGATGTATGCTGGAATGGGGTCTGCGAGAGGATAAATAGACGGGAAAATCTATACCTGGCAAATTATATGGATGAGTCTCTGTATAATGGCCTAAGAGAAATCAAAAAACTAGATACACGACAGAAGATCTATTCATTTAATATTGATAAAGATAAAGGGGTCTATCTTAATGTAAAGATCCTGAACGTTATGTGGAATAAATGGTTATCGAAATTGGTAGAGCTTTCCTCTGATAGTGTATATCTGTGGCATAATAGAAAAGATAGAAAGATATATCTTGTCTCCAAGAATTTAAATATTATGACGCCCATTCTTCAATACAAATTCAAATTTAAAGAAAAGAAGGTATATATAAAGCTTCCGTTATCCAGGCAGAAGGAGATCTCCAGAGATTTGAAAGATAATCTAAAGATAACATTATCTCTGGATTCTCTTTTAAGCGAAAACCACCTGGAACAGATAAAAGAAAATAATGGTATATTGCCGAGATTGGAATATATCTCCGCATTAAGATTATTTATAATGATTCGCCACCTTTCAAAAGATAAAGACATAAAATCCATTTTGGAAGATGAGCGTGAGATATACTATATTATCGCACGTTTCTTAAAGAGACGTTATAGTAATACAAGACCCAATGTCTTTGTGATATACACGCCTGCGGTAAGAAACTGGTTTGAAGTTGAAAACATTAATAAAAGGACAAGGGGAGAGCTTTCCGCCTACCTCGAACGAGTCTTGGATGTAGATCCAGATGTCCTGGAATATGCCTTTTCTAATTTTCAGACGAAGAATTTTATTACATTTATTAAAAAGGATGAAGGTATAGTATTGTTTCCTTTTATCTATTTTATGTTTAATCTTATATCAAAAGAAAAGATAAAGGAGGTTTTCAGATATAATATAAAAAAGTATCACAAAGGAGACTCCGGGGCATACCTATCGAAAATAGATCAACTACTCGATTATTTTTCAGAGAACGATGACTTGCTGGATAAATACGGATTTATTTATTATTTTTTGCAGGGGATAAGACCGCTTGTTGCCACAGTAACAGGCGAGATGTCCTATGAATTGAAGAAGGATAGGGGGAATGCTACCTTAGCCGCGGTTGCTGTCCTGCCGATGGCCATTACGATGAAACAACTAGGCATTTCCCTGGCCGTCATATTGAGTTCGGCCTTACCTATCATCTTGGTCTCTGTAGCGATCCTGGCAGGTGCAGCACAGGTGTCCCGTATAATAAGAAATAGGAAACGGATGCAATTCTATTCCGTGGATGGTTATGGGGAGACTTTCATTTTGGAAGAAAAATACAATATTCCACATACTATCGCCGTAAAGATAGCCAGATTCCTCTATCGTCTCTCCCTTATCTATCCTGATACTGTAGGAGATGTGCGTAATATAATTGAAAGGAATAGACGATTTGGGGATTTTGCAGAAGATCTGGCTATATATTTGTTGTCGAATATCGGTCAGGCAGGCAAAGTTATTCGAGACAAACTCCTGTTGACGCCTGCCAGCAATCTTAGCTCACATTTTAGAGAAAGACTCTCCGACCTTAGTTTTAAGGAGAGATTTTCGCCAACCGTTCTCTATTCTGTGCTAAGACATTCTGGGCTGCTGGGATGGGTTTGTGCATACAGCGGAATAGAGATTACCTATAATGATTTAATCGCTAAAACTAATTTTGATTTCTCTATGGATAAAGGTTCTCGCCTGCTCTTTGATATGTTTACATTCAATCCTAAAAAAGGTCTTAAGAGCATAGATCTGCCTGGATTTGCACGACAATTCCTGTCCAAGCTGCTGGCAAAAAAAGGACGCCAATTTACGAAGAAACTTATCGTTGCCTTAGAATACCTAAAGGAATTATCATATATTTATCCTGAGATAAGGGACAGCGTTCTATCGGCGTATATGGCCTTCTCCAGTAGATTCTATCCCTGGGCAAGGCCTCTTCAGCCGAAGGAACGCGGTCTTCTGCCTTATGGGGGGATTGTGTTAACCGAAGGAGAGAGATTATGGGAGAAATAGACTACGAGGCCCTGAAGAACGATATTCGCAGAAAGATACTGGCTGAACTGCCGATAGACTTCTTCGAGGTCAACGATGACTTTGCCATACGCGAGAAGATATCTAAATTATGTCGCAAGTTCCTTCCGTGGAACCTTAAAAAAGAGGCAGATACCTTGGTGAAAGATCTATTATATGAATTTTTGGGGTTTGGTCCAATTGAGCCGCTTATAGCAGACCCGCTGATTACTGAGATAATGATAAATGCACCAGATAGGGTATTCGTAGAGAAGGAAGGTAGGATAGAGAAGGCGAATATTAGGTTTAGAAATGCCGAGCAACTGATGTATTACGTCGAGAAAATACTTACCCCAGTTGGCAAGACTGTTTCAGAGGCCGAGCCATATGTAAGTGCCCAGTTAAAAGATGGTTCAAGGGTAAATGTCGTTATCCCGCCTATATCCGGCCAGTCACCAGTAATAACCATAAGGAAATTTTGGGAAAACATCTGGAATCTAAACGATCTAGAAAAGATGGGGACATTAAATTCTAGTGTGCGAAAGTTTCTAGAGCATACAGTAATTGGTAAAAGAAACATAATCGTCTGTGGTGGGGCAGGGACAGGCAAGACAACCTTGTTAAATGCACTGGCAAGACATATCCCTAATGAGGAAAGGGTCATTGTATTGGAAGAAGTCTCAGAGATAAGGCTATATCAAGAGAATTCCGTCCATCTTACCACAAAACTGGCAAATCCAGAGGGAAAAGGAGAGATTACATTAAGGCACCTGATAAAAAATGCCCTGCATATGCGCCCTGACCGCTTGATAATCGGTGAGATACGAGGAGAGGAAGTCCTGGATGTGCTGCAGGCAATGAATACTGGCCATGAAGGCTCTATGTGCACAATACATGCGAATTCAGCGGAGGAGGCAGTATATAGGTTGGAGACACTTAGCTTCCTATCTGGTATAGCCAATATGTCTTCAGATGTCGTAAAACGCATTATCGGGGCAGCCGTGGATGTGCTCATATTTATGCGCAGGTATAAGAACGGCAAGCGAAAGATAGTCCAAGTTTCAGAGGTTGTTATGGAAGATGGGGAGCTGGCAGTCAAGGATATCTTCGTGAGGGAAGATAGAGACTCAGACCTTATTCCTACTGGCTACCGTCCAACCTTTGGTTTTAGGGTGGAAACAGAGTAGATTTTGTGTTATCTATGAAAAGATAGGAGAGGTTTACTCAACTCAAGTTTTGAGAATAGAGAAGGAAGTATGAAGCATGGACGATTTTTATTAATAAAAAATTCCTTCATTCTCCATGCTCCATTCTTCATCCTTAAGATTTGGGCTGTGGTTTTAACTCTTGAGTTTTATAAGATGCGAGATAAAGAATTCTAAAAAGGAGGGAAGGGACTATGACGATAGAGAGAATGCTGAGGGGCATTGCAGGTTTTTTTATCCTTTTAAGCCTTCTATTGGTACATTTTATCAGTCCTAAGTGGCTTTGGTTTACTGCGCTTGTTGGGATTGTCCTGTTTCAATCGGCCTTTACCAACTGGTGTCCAATGATGGTCTTGCTCAAGAAACTAGGCTTCAAACAGTGTTAAATTAAGGCCTGCCTTCGGGAGTTTTTAATATGTTTGCCAGATTTGCTCTATTATTATGCCTGTCATTACTCATCTCCATTAGGGTATACGCAGATGTATTTCACCTGCGAAACGGAGATAGGATAAGCGGCAGATTGTTAAAGAGGACCGACGATAGCCTAGTAATAGAGAGCCCTATCCTTGGAGAACTGCGCATTCCTTTAGATGAATTAGAAGAACCCGAAAAAAAACTGTCTGACAGAGCAATGAGCTTTGATAGCGCGAAAGACCGCAATATTGACTGGCAAAGAAAGTTATCCCTTGGCTATAGAATGCGCACCGGGAATACAAAGGCCAACTCACTGTCAGTAGAACTGTTTTTAAATAGGAAAACTAGTTACAATGAATTTACAGGAAAGTTTAACTATTATTATTCCTCTCAATCAAGTGCTATGGATGACCGAAAGATATACTCGATGCTCAGATATGCATACAGCTTTGGCGACGAATTGAATTGGTATCACTTCTTTAAAATAGAGCAGGAACACGATTACTTTAGCGATATAAAATACAGAATGATTCCTTCTTCGGGTATAGGCTATTGGTTCTCGGATAAAGCCCCATTTAAGGCAATGATCGAGGCATCTCTTGGATACGAATATAGTAATTTTTATTCTCAGAAAAATAGTGGAGAACTGATAGCCGTTGGCAGGGCATTTTTTGAGTACTCTATCACAAAAACAGCCACCTTGATGGAGGATATATCTTTTTATCCTAATCTAGACGACCTGGATTTTAGATTGAGAAGCGAGACAAAACTGTCCCTGGCCATAGTAGACGGACTCTCCATAGTATTAAGCCTGGTAGATGAATTCAATTCAGAACCAGCTACAGATAAGGCCAGGAACGATGCAATGCTGATTACCTCTCTGGAATGGAGTTTTTAGAATATGAATCTAATGTGGGTTGCGTTAGGTGGAGCCTGTGGAAGCCTCCTGAGATACCTTGCCTCGGGTACGATATACCTTTATCTAGGGGCATCTTTCCCATATGGGACACTTTTCGTCAATATACTAGGTTCATTTATAATAGGGGTATTGAGTGAATTAGTTACATATTTTTCCTGGGGACCGTCTATAAGGAGTTTCCTTCTGATTGGATTATTGGGCGGATTTACAACATTCTCTTCCTATTCCATTGAGACAGTAAACCTCTTCAGAGACGGAGAAATAATCATGGCGAGCCTAAACCTTTTCTTAAACAATCTCTTATCCATATCCCTGGCCCTGCTTGGCCTTGTTGGTACCCGCTTCATAATAGAACACGCCTTGTGAAACAAAGTCTTTCGGAGAAATCTGTTTCATTGAGAGAAAGGGGGAATAGGGGAGATTCTATGATATAATTTTATACAGTGAAAAGATGCAAAGGCAAGTGATTAAGGGAAAAGCGGGGCCAGGCACATAATTCAGGGGAATTTTATGCATCCTATTTTGTTTTCTTTTCATATATTTGGTAAGGATGTAACTATTTACTCCTACGGGGTGCTTGCGGCGGTTGGGATAGCTCTGGGATGGTATTGTGCCCTGGTGTCTGCCAGGAGATATAAAGATGTCTCCCCAGATATCCTGGAGGGATTTCTGCTTGTATCTATACTGGCAGGGATAGCTGGCTCGCATTGGCTCTATATTTTTCAATATCCATATGAAATTGACAATGTAATTAGGGAAATTTTCTGGATATTTGGCAGTGGCAGGGTATGGTATGGGGGGCTGTTTTCTGCGCTTCTTGCAGGGACCGTGTATTTGAAGGTCAAGGGTCAGTCATTGTTGCGCTTTTTTGATCTGGTCAGTCCGTGTATAGCCCTTGCCCATTCTATTGGGCGGATTGGCTGTTTCTTTAATGGATGCTGTTATGGGC
>JALVWL010000153.1 GCA_027034965.1 Candidatus Omnitrophota bacterium | reverse complement strand
AAGAGAGGCAGTATTATAAGAAATACGAAAGCCAAAACAAGGATATCTACCTGGTAGGTATAAAGATAGACAGCGAAAAGAAAAACCTCTCCGGCTTTGAGTGGGAGAAATTATAACCTATAGAGACTAAAAAGTTGGTCTTTCAGAAACAAACTCGATCGTCAACACAATTTATGATTATGGTGGAAAAAGAATATGTAAAAAGACTTTTCTCTCTTCCCCACCAAGTCCTAGCTAGCAAGGCGATTGATGTGCTTGAGAAGTCCATAGGAAGCCGAGTATGTTTGCGCGGTATTATCGAGATTTCCAATATATGTATCAAAAATTGTAGTTACTGCGGTATTCGTAGGGATAGAAAAGATATACAGCGTTATTTGATCCCGAAAGAGGTCGTCCTTTCCCTGTCTAAAAGATTGTTTCAATCTGGCTACCATTCCGTTGTTTTGCAGGCAGGTGATAGGAGGGATGATTATTTTATTGAGTATATTAATGAGTTGATATTCGAGATAAAGAGGTTTTCTGGAGGCCAGATGCGAATAGTACTTTCCTTAGGGGAACAGGATCGTGATGTCTATAAGCTCTGGAGGGACAGCGGTGCGGATAGGTATTTGTTGAGAATTGAGACCAGCAACCCATCCCTCTATAGTTTTCTTCATCCTGAAGAAGGGCTATCTGGTTTTGAGAAAAGATGTGCCTGTTTATTGGCCTTGCGGGAACTGGGCTATCAGGTTGGTACTGGAGTTATGATTGGTCTGCCTGGACAGGATGTCGATTGCCTGGTGGAAGATGTGATCTTTTTCAAGCATATCGGGGCCCATATGTTAGGTATGGGGCCTTATATCCCTACTGAGGGGACGCCATTGCATCAGTACATAGACGATTATGACAAAGAGCAGGTTATAGACTGGTCTCTGAAGATGATAGCCATATGCAGGATAGTCCTTAAAGACGTAAATATAGCCTCGACGACCGCTCTTGATACACTAAAACCTGGCTTGAGATTGGAAGGCTTTAACTATGGCGCTAATGTGCTGATGCCTGATTTTACACCGAAAGAATGGATCAAAGACTATGAGATATACGATGGTAAGCCTGAGAGTACCGCGGATTATTGCCTGGATGCCCTGGGCCCAAGAATTGCCTGGAATAATCCAGGCGATCCAAAATCGTATATTAAGCCTAAATTATGCAATAGAGGATCAACATTAAAGTGTGCTAGTTAAGAATGAAGAATGGAGAAAATGTAAGACAAAAATTCTATACTGGTTGTTGACAGGCTGTTACTTCTCTTTGATAATAGTAAAGAAATTTATACTGGAGTATAGCTGTATATAATATGTAATGTGAAGGAATAGAATGGAACGACCTATACAATCCACATTTCAGGAAGGCGAGCTAGATCTAAAAGCTTTATTTATGGCTTTAAGGAGACGAAAAAAGTTTATTCTTGTATTTACTTCTATTTTTATGTTTAGTGGTCTTATTTTATCTATGGTTTTACCGGATACATATAAAGTAAGCGTTCTCTTAAAAGTTCCCGAGGTTTTAGATAGAAAGGGAGATATATATAATATCCAGGTAATAGAGCCTACGGAGTTTGTAAAGAAGAAAATTGAAGAAGGTGTTTTTTCTCCAGCTATTGTAAAAAATTTTTCATTAAAGGATCTAAATGTAGTCCCAAAGTTTGATGTGCGAACTTTACCAGGCAAAGATAGGTACATAGAGATAACAATTAAGTCGACAAAAGAAACCCTTCAAAGAGATATTCGTATTTTAAAATATCTAGTGGCATTATTAAAAGAAGAATATGAGCCGTACGTTAATAATGCAAGTGAGCTGTGGGAGAAAATAGTGCTGGAAACTAAGAAGCATTCTGACAGTTTGATTCAAGAGTTGAAGTCTGCTATTAGGCAAAGGGATTTCCTTATTAAATTAGAGAAGAAGTTTGCTAATGGGGTGAAAGAACGCAGTGAAAAGGATGAGGACGATATGGGGAAAAAGATACAAGATAAAGACGATGGGGTTGGTAGGCAAGGCCTTTATCTCGTATTAGATGCCTTATATCGCGTAAAGTTGGGGAATTTGGTTAAAGAAGTAGATATGGGTATTTCTAATCTATCTTCTCAGATTATGTCTATTAAAGAGGCTATAAAAGAGTCTAAAATAAAACTTGCTGCATTGTCATACCAAAAAGATTATTATATCCACAACTTTGAAGAGATTCAGCCAGTAGTAGCTTCTTCGGAACCTATAGGTCCTAATAGAAAAATTATTTTTATTATGTTTTCTTTATTAGGTTTCTTTTTAGCTATATGTATAGCGCTTATCCGTGATACTATTTCTAGTTAAAGAGATAGATAGTAAGAGTTAAATTTGAGATTGGGATAATAGAAGTGAAACGCATCATTATCACAGGTGGAGCAGGATTTATCGGCAGTCATCTATGCGAGAGGCTGCTTAAAGAGGGTAATGAGGTCATCTGCGTGGACAATTTCTTTACCGGGCAGAAACGCAATATAGTGCATCTCTTGGAGAATCCCTATTTTGAATTTATCCGCCACGATATATGTTTTCCTCTTTATGTAGAGGTAGATGAGATATATAATCTTGCCTGTCCTGCAAGTCCTGTGCATTACCAGTTTGACCCGGTTCAGACCACCAAGGTAAGCGTCTCTGGCTCTATAAATATGTTGGGCCTTGCCAAAAGGGTAAAGGCGCGGATACTGCAGGCATCTACCAGCGAGGTCTATGGCGACCCGGAGGTCCATCCTCAGCCTGAGGAGTACTGGGGCAATGTCAACCCAATAGGTCCCAGGGCCTGCTATGATGAGGGCAAGAGGTGTGCGGAGACCCTGTTTTTCGATTATTATCGTCAGCATAACTTGGATATAAAGGTAATCCGTATCTTTAATACCTACGGCCCGCGAATGCATCCCAATGACGGCAGAGTCGTTAGCAACTTCATAGTCCAGGCCCTCAAGGGAGAGGATATTACCATATACGGCGATGGTAGCCAGACACGCAGTTTTTGTTTCGTGGATGATTTAGTAGACGGCATTATAAAGATGATGGCTACGGAAAAAGGGGTTACCGGCCCAATTAATTTGGGCAATCCAGAAGAATTTTCCATCTTAGAGCTTGCTGAGATGGTTATCAAATTGACAAAGACAAAGTCTAAGATAATATTTAAACCACTGCCCAAAGACGATCCTAAACGCCGTAGGCCAGAAATTACAAAGGCAAAAGAGATACTAAACTGGCAGCCATCTATTCCATTAGAAGAAGGCCTTAAGAGAACGATAGAGTATTTTAAGACAACTTTAAATCTGTAGGGGAGCAGATATGTTGAATGGCAAGACAATTCTCATTACTGGTGGAACCGGTTCGTTTGGGAAAAAATTTATTACTCGCATCTTTTCTCAATATGATCCCAAAAAAGTTATTATTTATTCCAGAGATGAGTATAAACAATATCTGGTCAAACAGCAATTTGCCCAATATAAAGATAAAATTCGCTATTTTATCGGCGACGTAAGAGATAGGGATAGGTTATATCGGGCATTCGACGGGGTGGATATTGTTATACACGCAGCTGCTTTAAAACAGGTCCCTGCTATGGAATATAATCCCATTGAGGCAATAAAGACGAATATCCACGGGGCAATGAATATCATAGATGCTGCTATAGATAGGGGAGTGAAAAAGATAGTTGCGTTGTCTACGGATAAGGCAGTGAACCCAATAAACCTATATGGGGCGACAAAACTTGTCTCTGATAAGTTGTTCATATCTTCAAACGCTTATGTTGGAGAAAAAGACACAGTTTTTAGTGTAGTGCGTTATGGCAATGTTGTTGGAAGCAGGGGATCGGTAATTCCATTTTTTAAAAAATTGGTGGAAAATGGCGCCAAAGAGCTCCCTATTACTAGTTTTGAGATGACCAGATTCTGGATTACATTGGATGAAGGTGTTGACCTTGTATTTGAGGCGATAGAAAAGGCAAAGGGCGGTGAGCTTTATGTGTCAAAGATACCATCGTTTAAGATAACCGACCTTGCCAGGGCAATATGTCCCAAGTGCAA
The DNA here is from genome assembly GCA_027034965.1 of Candidatus Omnitrophota bacterium. Taxonomy (GTDB): domain Bacteria; phylum Omnitrophota; class Gorgyraeia; order S143-82; family S143-82; genus S143-82. The sequence goes on along the minus strand of JALVWL010000153.1, from coordinate 5,655 downwards.
GTTAAAAGAAGTTGGGATAAGGGAGGGAGAAAAAGTACATGAGGTTATGATTACGGAGGAGGATTCGCGGTTTACCTATGAGTATGATAAGTATTACATAATATATCCTCATTTTGATTGGTGGGATTTCAACAGGCACTTTACCCAGGGCGGCAAAAAGGTCAAAGAAGGCTTCAGGTATGCCTCTAACACGAATGAGGAGTGGCTTTCTGTTGATGATATCAGAGAGGCGTTGTCCAGAATAGATATTGTATATTGAGATGAAGATAATTCCTTACGGCAGGCAGTATATAGACGAAGAGGATATAAACGCTGTAATAGACGTCTTGAAATCTGACTGGCTTACCTGCGGCCCGAAAGTAAAAGAATTTGAAGATGCATTATGTGAATATACCGGGGCAAAATATGCAGTTGCTGTGTCAAGTGGTACAGCAGCGCTGCATATTGCAGTTGCTGCCCTTGAATTGGGTGATGATTGGGAGGGGATAACTACTCCAAATACATTTCTGGCATCCGCAAATACTATTATCTATAACAATGGCAAGCCTGTATTTGCCGACATAGAGAAGGATACGCATAATATTTCTCTTGATGAAATCGAGAAAAAAATTACTCCAAAGACAAGGCTTATAATCCCTGTTGATTTTGCAGGACATCCTTGTGAGATAGACGAAATATACAGGCTGGCAAAAAAGAAAGATATCTATGTCATAAAAGATGCCTGCCATTCTATTGGGTCTTTATTTAAAGGTGAGAAGGCAGGTTCTTGTAAGTATTCGGATATGACTATTTTTAGTTTCCATCCGGTTAAACACATAACAACCGCTGAGGGAGGTGCGATTCTTACAAATGATGTCAATATCTATAAAAAATTGCTTATGCTCAGAAACCATGGTATGACAAAAGACGAAAATTTCCTAACTGTCGATCCTGGCCCATGGTATTATGAGATGCATATTCTTGGTTTTAATTATCGTATTACAGATTTGCAGTGTGTTTTGGGCATAAGCCAGCTTAAAAAATTAGATTGGTTTGTGAAAAGACGTAGGGAAATTGTAGATATCTATAACGAGGCATTGGGGCAATTTAAAAATATCACTCTTCCAATCGAAAAAGACTATGCAATGTCGTCCTATCACCTGTATCCAGTTGAAATAAACTTTCAGAAGATTGGCAAGAAGAGGAAAGAATTTATGCTGAAACTTAAAGAAAAAGGTATCCTGACGCAGGTCCATTACATACCAATACACCTACAACCATATTATAGAAAAAGATTTGGTTATAAACCGGGTGATTATCCTATTGCAGAGCAGTATTACGAGAGGGCATTATCCCTACCGTTGTACCCTGCAATGAGTGAAGAAGATGTCGTACGGGTAATAATCGCGCTTAAGGAATTGATATGATAGAGGATAAGCGGGTTCTCTTAGTTACCCAGGCAAGGACGGGTTCTACGCGCTTGCCCAACAAGGTGTTATTGAAAGCAGCCGGCAAGGAATTGCTGCTGCACTTTATAGACAGGCTGTTGCCGTCTAAATTTATAGATTATATTGTCGTTGCGACAACAACTAATCCCAAGGATATAGCTATTGTTGATTTAGTGAACGGCTATGACGTGAAAATTAAAACCTTTAGGGGAAGTGAGGAAGATGTCTTGGACAGGTATTATCAATCTGTTGTTAATTTGTTTCCTGATTTTAGAGATCATGAAATAATTGTGCGCGTTACTTCCGACTGCCCATTGATTGATTATGAGGTAGTTGATCTTCATATCCAGGAATTTATTTGCAGTGATGTTGATTATCTGTCTTCACGCATAGAAAAAAGAACGTGGCCCCATGGTATGGAGGCCGAAGTCTTTACTTTTGGATCTCTAAAGAGGGCATGGCAAAATGCTAAGGAACAATTTGAAAGGGAACACGTTACGCCATATATGTATAAGACCCATCCTAATAAATTTAGATTAAGGGAATTGCCTTATAGCAAGGATTTGTCGCATATACGCCTTACAATTGATTATCCTGAAGACCTTGAGTTTATAAAGGCCATTATGGAGTCAGAGGAATATCACGGTTGCTATATGCATCTGGCGGATATCATTGGATTTATAAACAAGAACCTATTTTTGTTGGAGATAAACAAAGAAAGGGTAGACATATCGCTATGAAAAAAGTGTTGTTTCGCGCAGATGGATATAGCGATATAGGATATGGCCATATAATGCGCTCTCTTGCGTTGGCGGAAGAATTTATAAGGCAAGGCGATGTTGTTTATTTCCTGTCTTTTAGCGATGATTTTTGCCGCGATATTATAGAGGCGACAGGGGCAGAATATATTAAGTCGGATTATAGGGCGGGCGATAGACGAGACCTAAAAAAAGTGAATAATTATTTATTTCATTTGGGAATCGATATATTCATTCACGATAGTTATTCTATAGATGCCGATTATGAAAGGAAATTGTGCTTTAATGGGCTGATTATTGCCATAGACGATACCGCTGAACGGCAATTTTACTCGGATGTGATAATTAATCAGAATTATGGAGCAGAGAAATATAGATATGATACGTTAAATCCCAATGCGAAACTATTGCTTGGTAGTAGATATGTAATGTTAAGAGACAACATCCTTAAATACAGGAAAAAAGAAATTAGGGACAATGTGGAAAATATCCTTGTAATGTTTGGCGGCACAGACCTTCATAGCCAGACATTGAGAGTTACCAAGATTCTATCGAAGTTTATTGAGAAAGACATAGTGTTTAATGTAGTGATTAGTTCCAGGCACCCAACGGTAGAAGCGTTGCAAGCCCTTGCACAGAAAGATGGTAGGATTTCCTTAATCCATAATGTTTCAGATATGGGCAGTTTAATGTATAATATGGATATTGCAATATCTGCCTCGGGTTCAAGCCTGTGGGAGCTTTTGTATGTTGGCGTACCTGTGGTTTCTATTATCTTTGCAGATAATCAGAAGAATATCGCAAAGAATCTTTCATCAGATGGTTACATTAAAATGCTTGGGTGGTATAACAAAATTTCTGATGATGATATATTGAAAGAGGTTAAATTTCTGATGGAAAATTTTGATGAGCGAAATCAGCTTTTTGAAAGGGGACAGGAGTTGATAGATGGTAGGGGAAGGAGGCATCTTGTGGATTCTATAACCGTTTCTGTGGCTTAATATGAATATTTTACTTTTGGTGGGGAATAATAAAGAAAAGTTGATTGCAAGATTTGAGAACATTAAATGTAATATTATTGTATGTGAAAATAGGATTTCACTTCCATATGTAAGAAAGCTAAATCCAGATTGGTGTATAAGTTATAATTACAAATATATTGTCGACAAAGATGTTTTGTCTTTTCTAGCTAATAAGATTGTAAATATGCATATATCTTATTTGCCGTGGAATAGGGGAGCCCATCCTAATTTATGGAGTTTTGTAGATAATACTCCCAAAGGAGTAAGTATACATATAATGGATGATGGGATAGATACTGGACCAATTATTGCGAGGAAACTAGTTTCTTTCAATGATGATACTATAACTCTGAGGCAATCTTATAGTATTTTACAAGAAGAAATAATAAATCTATTTTTTGAAATATGGCCGCAATTGGTTTCTAATAAGTTATCTGCTGTTCCTCAGGATTCTTTTGGAGAAGGAAGCATACACTACCTTAAGGATTTTGAAGCCATTAAACATATACTTGAGCCAGAATTGTGGGATATATCTATAAGAGAGTTGAAAAGAAGATTAAAGGAGAACGATGGTATTAAAGGGTATTTTTAAGACATTTATAGTTGCGGAACTTTCCGCTAATCACAATCATAGCTTTGATCTGGCAGTAAAGACAATAAAAGCAGCAAAGGATGCCGGTGCAGATGCTATTAAGCTGCAGACCTATACTCCAGATACGATAACAATAGATTGCGACAATAAATATTTCAGAATACAACAGGGCACATTATGGGATGGCAAGACTCTCTATGAACTTTATCAAGAGGCATATACGCCCTGGGATTGGCAGCCTAAATTAAAAGAAATTGCAGAAGATTTAGGTTTAGTATTTTTCTCAACCCCATTTGACAAGACAGCCGTTGATTTTCTTGAGAGATTAGATGTCCCAATCTACAAAATTGCATCTTTTGAGATAACAGATATTCCTTTAATAGAGTATGTTGCCAAAAAAGGCAAGCCGATTATTCTATCTACTGGCATAGCTGAATTAGAAGATATAGAATTGGCAGTGGAAACTATTAGAAATACTGGTAACAATGAATTTGCTCTATTGAAGTGTACATCCAGTTATCCAGCTCCTGTTGAGGAGGCGAACTTGCTAACAATACCAGATATGAAAGAGCGATTTAACTGTATAGTAGGTCTTTCAGACCACACACTTACTACATCTTTGCCGGTTGCAGCAGTGGTGTTAGGGGCAAAGATAATAGAAAAACACTTTATTTTGGATAGGAAATTAGGTGGTCCGGATGCAGCATTTTCAATGGAGCCAGGTGAATTTAAAAGAATGGTAAGAGAAATCCGGGAACTTGAAAAGGCGCTTGGAGAAGCGAATTATAAATTAAGCGATAGAGTAAAAAGGAATAAGATTTTTTCTAGGTCTTTGTTTGTGGTGAAAAATATTAAAAAAGGCGAGGAATTTACAGAGGAAAATGTTCGTTCAATAAGGCCTGGAAATGGCTTGCATCCCAAGTATTTATACGATATTATTGGCAGAAAAGCAAAGACGGATATAGCAAGGGGAACACCGTTGGATTGGGGAGTAGTAGAGAGGAGGAAATTGTGAACTTTGAAACTGAACAAGAAAAGTTTTGGGCAGGATGTTTTGGGGATGAGTATATACATCGTAACAAAAGCCAGGATCTTTTATCAGCAAATATCTCTTTTTTCGCCAAAATATTTCATGTTATCGAGCCTCCTAAGAGCATGATAGAGTATGGGCCTAACATAGGAATGAATATGATAGCTATAAAGATGTTATTTCCTTCCATAAAATTGTTTGGTGTGGAGATAAACCAAAAGGCTTCTGAGATATTGAAAGAAAGAATAGGAGATGAAAATGTTTATAATGGATCTGTTTTTGATTATAGGCCCATGCAAAAATATGACTTATGCTTGAGTAAGGGGTTTTTGATACATATAAATCCGGGTAAATTAGAGGAAGTTTACGACATAATGTATAAATCTACTCGAAAGTATATGCTGATATGCGAATATTATAACCCAACACCGGTAAGTGTTTCATACAGAGGGTATAAAGATAGATTATTTAAAAGAGATTTTGCTGGAGATATATTGAATAGATATAATGATCTTTCTCTTGTCAATTATGGATTTGTATACAGAAATGATCCGCTTTTCCCACAGGATGATATTACTTGGTTTTTATTAAAGAAAAAGGAAAGTGTGGATAATGAATAACAAAGGTATTATTAATAGTTTATTTTGTAATTGCAATGAAACTTCATTGTAGAGAGGTATAATTATGCAAAAATTTGAGACTTCCTTGATCCCGGATTACTATAAAAAGTTTTCTAACATCGCTCAGGAGTTTTTGAATAATGAGGAGAATCTTCGAAAGTTGAAAGAGTGTGTGAGACTGTTGAAGGCAACTAAAGATACTGAGA
>JALVWL010000152.1 GCA_027034965.1 Candidatus Omnitrophota bacterium | reverse complement strand
TTACCATCCAGAAAAAGCTCTCCCAGGATGTCGTTTGCGGTATTAAATACTGCAAGCGCAGATCCGCCTTTTTCCATTGCCAGGATAGCCGTATCCAGAGAAGAAAAGGTAGCCCTATCAGGGGGATAGAAATCCCAGGAAAAACCATTGTCTAGCCCTGCAAAAGAAAGATCAGGATTTTCCCATCTCTCGGGAAAGGAGAGGGCATATTGTATAGGCAGGCGCATATCCGTTATCCCTGCCTGGACGAGGATAGAACCATCGATGAGTTCTAGCATCGAATGGCTGTGGGCCTGGGGATGGATGAGCACTGATATTTTGTCTATATCAAAGCCGAATAATGCCCGTGCCTCTATCATCTCAAGGGCCTTATTCATAAGGGTAGCTGAATCAAGACTGACCTTCTTGCCCATCTGCCAGCGGGGATGCCTTAATGCCATTTCAGGAGATACATCCCTTAGAAAATCCCTGCCCTTCCCAAAGAATGGGCCGCCAGAACAGGTAAGGACCACCCTCTTTACATCCGAAATCCTATCCGGTAGGATCTGCCATATCGCTGACTGCTCACTATCTATGGGCAAGATATTTCTCCTCACAGCAGGCATCAATAGATCAAGGCCCATCACCAGACACTCCTTATTTGCCATAGCAATGGGCAGACCCAGCTTGAGGATAGAAAAAAACAATTCCATCACGCCTCCACCTGGCATAGCAAACACAACTATATCCGGAGGATAATCCCTTAAGGCATCCAGGAGCGCAGCCTGACCATAGAGGAAGGTGGTCTTGCCAATCCTATCAATGGAAGGGGATCTGCCAAGCAACACTGCCCAACGACAGGAAGGGAACCTGCTTACAATATTTGTCAAGGACTGTTCCTGAACATAGGCGCTTATCCCAATCAGTTCAAGACGATCCGGGAACCTACTTATTATATCAAGGGTCGATGCCCCTATAGAACCAGTGGCGCCGAGTAAAACAATTCGCTTCATATTGATCTGGATTCAATCTCTACATAACCAATATCCGCGTTACATAGAAGTAGACAATGGGTGATGTGAAGAGCAAGCTGTCCAATAGATCCAGGATACCTCCCATACCAGGGAAGATATTGCCGGAATCCTTGACATAACAGTCGCGCTTTATAAGGGACTCAGATATATCTCCTAGCTGGCCAAAGGTACCTATCAATCCCCCAAGCACCAGGGCATCAAATGGCGTAATAAACGGGATAAACAGGCTGAAGACCTCTACGGCAATTATGGCCGATAGGAATCCTGCCCAGAATCCCTCCCAGGTCTTATTCGGGCTCACCCTTGGCATAAACGGACGGCGTCCAAAGGATTTTCCTATGAGGTAGGCCATAATATCACAACTCTTTGTGGCGACTATGGTCATCGCCGAGAGGGCTATTCCCTCTGGAAGAAGTCTTAACCTGAGGAGAAAGGTAATCGTCCAGGAGATATAAAATATGCCAAACATACTCACGGCTATCCCTGCTGTGGCGCCCTCATTTGCCCTTCTCCTTATCTGAAGCATAAACAAGGCAATGAGACCTGCTATCACCAAAAAGAGTTGCCAATCTCGATTCAGTTCAAAACCATAATACAGGGACATAGGGATAAATGCAGCAACGGATAGACCCAGATAATAAAAGGGAAATATGCCTTTGTTTTCCACCATCTTGTAAAACTCATGCACCCCTAAAACAGAAAGGATGGTTATAACTATCATAAAGATAAACTTTATCGAGATAAGCAAAGCAATCGCGAGAAACCAGAGAACGCTTATTAATGTCCTTTTTTTCAATTCAGACACCGCCATATCTCCTCTTTCTATTGGAAAATTCCACCAAGGCCCTCTCAAACTCTTCCTCTGAAAAATCAGGCCACAAGACATCCGTAAAGTAAAATTCAGAGTAAGAGGCCTGCCACAACAAAAAATTGCTCAAGCGCATCTCTCCACTGGTCCTTATAATCAGATCAGGGTCCGGGATACCTGCTGTATACAGGTAAGAAGAAAACAGCTCCTCTGTTATATCTTCTTCTTTTGTCCCATCCCTAACGATGGCCTTCACTGCATTGATTATCTCCTGTCTGGCGCCGTAGTTAAAGCATATCTGCAGGCTCAAACCCTTTTCCTTTGCCAGGAACTCTTCTGCCGTCTCTATGGCCTTGACTAGGCTATTCGGCAGGCCCTTTCTCTGGCCGATTACCCTAAG
>JALVWL010000151.1 GCA_027034965.1 Candidatus Omnitrophota bacterium | reverse complement strand
GTTTCTCCATAACTACCCTCTTAATCCCTTGAGTTCAGAGACATCCGTTGTCCCAAAGTTCTTCGCCATCCATATTGCTAAAGACAATCCAAATGCCAACAATCCAAGGCCTATAACAATCGCTGTAAGCACAAGCGCCTGAGGTATCGGATCGACCACCTTGCCTACTGCCGAAGTCTTTAGTTCCTGTGAAAACAATATCGGCGCCAGCTTCCCCTGGACATAACCAATGCTTATAAGCAGGAGATTGACCCCTGACTCCAACACGGATATGCTGACCAGAATCTTTATAAAGTCCCGGTTAAGGAAGATGCCTGCCAATCCTGCACCTATCAGAAATATGGATAATGCATAAAAGTCCAGATTCATAATTATTCCTCGTCCTTGCTGGTAAACCTGGCCAGTATAGCCGTAAATTCACTTGCCACCTTTATACCTATCAATATATATAAAACAGGCAATATACCAGCGCTAAACAACCCTCCTACCTTGCCCTGGGGCAGGAAGTTATACAAAAATGAACCGTTCTTATAGAGGCCCCAGAGGCCAATACCAACGAATCCTGCACCCATAATGGATTCCAGGATATGCACAAGCCTATCCTTCTTTATCTCTATCCCTGAAAGGAGGAAATAGAGCATTATACCGGTCGCGATAATAACACCTCCCTGGAAACCTCCCCCTGGCGTTAGGTGCCCCTGAAGGACTATATAGATACCGATAAGGCCTATAAGGTAGGGCATCCACCTGCTTGCAAATGCAAGGACAAAATTTTCCTTCCTCCGCCACATAACCCCACCCGGCAGGAGCAAAAGACCCACTGCCATAGAGGAGGCAAACAGCACAGTCACCTCGCCCAAGGTATCCAATGCCCTGAAAGACAGGACCACAGAGGTAACCATATTCTGGGCACCTGTGGAGCCTGCACCCATCTCTATATATTCCTTGGCCACATTCATTTTATCCTTTCCAAAGGGGACCTCGCTATAGAGCAGCTTTGCCAATGTCCCGCAGAGCAAAATCACCCCAAGGACTGCCACTATTCCCGATATATTGTATTTTCTATTCATCCCCTCCAGCATCACAGTCTCCTTATCGCAAACAAAAACAGCCCCGTGGAAAGGCCTGCCCCAACCACTGCCTCGGCCATAGCCACATCAGGGGCCTGAAGAAGATAGAAGCTAGCAGTCAAGCCTATGCTCATCACCGCCAGAGAAAGCACAGCGGTAATACGGCTCGGCGATAGGACCGCTATCCCTGCAAAAATACCCGTCAATACTATAACCACTACATCCAAATAAGGCATTACTCCTTCTCCTTTAGATCATCCCTTACGAGCACTGGTTTGTAGCCGGTCTCTGAATGGACTGCCCTTGCCAACACCGAAGAGGCTACTGGCGCGCCCAATAGGAGTAAAATAAGCACCACCAGCAACTCCAGCCACCAGCCTGGCTTTAAAAACACGACTCCAATCACCGTGCACATCGCACCCAGGGTAGAGGCCTTCGTGCCTGCCTGGAGGCGATTATAGACATCCGGCATACGCAGTATACCCAATCCAGAAAGGGCCATAAACAAACCACCTATGATAATCAATATATTACCTATCGTGCTCATCCCTCGATAAACCTTCCAAGTACCACCATCGCCACAAAAGAGACGGCTGCCAGTGCCAGCGCAACATCCAAAAATATCTTCTCACCCAGCACAACCGCCAGGACCACCATTGCCGAGACCAGTATAGTAGTCAGGATATCTACAGCCACCATCCTATCGAAAAACCGCGGCCCAAGAATAAACCGCAGGCCAGCAAATACAACTCCAATAGTTATTATTATCAGAAACGCGCTCATCCCTCTATCCTCTTCAATATCGACTCAAGCCTGCCACAGATAGCCCGCCTATAGTCGTCTTTGGAATCTCCCTTCACTTCTATCCAGTGTACGAAGAAAGAATCATCCTTCACATCCATTGTAAGCGTACCTGGTGTCAGGGTAATGGAATTTGCGAGTATAAATTTCAAAAAGTCAGACCTCAATGTCGTCTTGAACTCAACAATACCCGGATTAATCGGCAGAGAAGGGTTGATAACACGCATTGCCACATCCAGATTTGCCTTTAGCATCTCTATAAGCAAGACTACGAGGTAGATTGGGAAAAATATCACAAATTTAATCAACATATAACGCTCCCCTGCTCTCCGAAAATTTACCTTATTTTACACA
>JALVWL010000150.1 GCA_027034965.1 Candidatus Omnitrophota bacterium | reverse complement strand
TCGTTTTGAAGGAGGTAGTCTATAACCCCTATATGGGCTACGCCCTTTGCAGCACCGCTGCTCAAAACAAGTCCTATCTTTTTGTTTCGCTTGAACATAATATCATTCTATCACAAATTCCTGATAAAGGGACTTCCTTTGCCCTGGATTGTCTAATAGGCCCTTGTCCAATAAGGAGATAGCTAACATTGTTTTTCTCTCTTGGATATGCTTTCTAAAATGCTTTGTAGAGGCAGGGCTTGTTGAAATAGCTATTTACCCGCCTGGTATTTGTGTTAAAATTTTTTATCAGGGGAATGAATTTAGGTATTGGATTATCAAGGAGGGGGACGTGAAGTTAGGTTATGTTTTCTTGTCATTGTTCTGGATTTGGGTCTTTTCCTTTTCAAGTAATAGTTATGCCCTGACGGATTGGGATTACTTTTGTATTCTCTCGGGCTATATGGTAGAAGATGAATTGGCGGATAAGGACGATTACGAAATAGTTCCTGTCTTTTTGGAGGTAGGCAGGGATATTACTGATTGGATAGAGGGCCGGATTCATTTGCCAGGTAAGATATTTTTTGAATTGGAGGGGTTTGTTAATCCGGTCATTGGCCCAGATAACAATGTGGAGTTTGGTCTTAACCTGGGGTTGAGGTGGCAGCCATTTCAATGGAGGAGGTTAAGGCCTTATTTGAAGGCCGGAACAGGTCCAGGATATACGACCCAGCATACGAATGAACAGGCGACTCAGTGGAATTTCTTCTCTTTTGCCGGGGTTGGTCTGGAATGGAATATAGATAAAAGGAAATCTTTGCTTTTCGAATACAGATATAGGCACTTTTCCAACGCAAGTATCAAAAAGCCCAATAAAGGGGTAAATCATCAGGGTATAGTTGCTGGTATGAAGGTTCAATTCTAATGAGAATAGTCCTCCTTCCGGATGGTGTAGACATATCGGATCGCTTTTCTCCTGGCATAAAACTGCGGGAGCTGCTTTCAAGCCTTGGTTTGCTTGAAGAGGAGGTTATCTGTATAGATAGGGCAAGGGGACGGCTTTTGTTATTGACAGAGGTCTTGGCTGAGGATAGTGATTGGGAGATAAGAGAGGTTTTATCAAAGGGATGAAGTGTAAGTTTTGTAAAAGCAGAGATGTAGAGGTCTTTTTAAGGCAGTATGGCCTGGCGTTTTGCCGGGCAGATTTTTTGCGTTTTTTTGAGAAACGTGTCCGTTATGCAATTGATAAGTTTAAGATGTTCGATGAATCGGACAGAGTAGTGGTGGCTGTCTCTGGTGGTAAGGATAGTCTAGCGGCTCTTTATGCCCTTTATTCTATGGGCTACAACGTGGAAGGTTATTTTTTGGATCTGGGGATAGAGGGTTCAAGCGATGTGGCTCGCGATAAGATAATTGCCTTTTCGGAAAGATTTTCTATTCCTGTAAATATCGAGGTCTTAAAAGAGAAGTTGGGCTATTCTTTGCCCGAGGTTGGCAGGGTAATGAAGCGGCCTGCTTGTTCTTTTTGTGGGATACTAAAGCGCTATTATATGAATAATTGGGCCAAGGGAAAGGTGCTTGTTACCGGGCATACTATGTATGATGAGGCAACTACTCTATTGGCAAACAATCTCCAGTGGAAATTGTCTTATCTGGCCAGGCAGTATCCTGTCCTGCCTGCAGAGGATGGTTTTGCTAAAAAGACTAAACCCCTGGTCTTCGTAACTGAGAGGGAGACAGCGATGTATTGCTTTTTTAGAAGTATAGACTATGTGGAGTCTAGTTGTCCTCTCTCTAAAGGGGCTACCAGTAGAAAGTGGAAGCGCCATCTCCTCACAATGGAACACTCCACACCAGGTCTTATTATCAGGTACATAAAAGGGTTTTATTCGGCTAAAAAGCGTATTTCTTTCCCATCTGTTGAAGAGGCGTCTGTTGAGAATTGTGAGAGGTGCGGTTATCCCACCACTGCTGCTGGCCTGTGTGCTGTATGTCGGATTAAGGATAGACTGTCTAGCCTTGGAAGGTGAAACAAAATCTTTCGGGAAAAATCTGTTTCGATGTAAAGTATGATATAATGTATAAACTTGAATTATCCCAAATTATGCAATAGGGATTTGTGATATAATGGAACCCGTTGTAAGGCAATAGGAAAAACTAGAAATAAGAATTCACCAGGTGGTTAAACTAAAAACTCAAAAGTAAAAACTAAAAACCACAACTCAAAGCTCAAAACTGTTTTTAATATGGGATATAG
>JALVWL010000149.1 GCA_027034965.1 Candidatus Omnitrophota bacterium | reverse complement strand
AAAAATCATCAGAGGCAATGGGACAATAGTCTCCTGTAAAAACACCAAACATTGATGGCCCTGTTGGAACTGAAGATGCAATCGCATTTGTAAAATACAAACCTCTCCTTGCCATTTTATCAATTGTTGGTGTTGTTTCTCTATGATATCCCATAAAGCTACAGTGATCTGCTCTTAAACTGTCAAGAGTTATCAAAACTATATTTCTTTTTTCAGTCATTACTATGTCACCTCTCTTTCATGCATCCATTAACCCTTCATAAGCCTTTATATACCTTTCAGCTATTTTACTCCAATCAAACTCATCTTCAGCCAACTTTCTGCTATTTCTTCCCATTCTCTTTCTTTCCTCTTCGTTTTCAATCAAATACATTATTTTCTCAGCCAATTGCTTTTCATCCCCCGGCTCAATCAAAAACCCGTTCCATCCGTTTCTTATCTGCATCGGAATTCCTCCAACGTTTGAGCCTATCAGTGGTTTACCTGAAGCTAAAGCCTCCTTTAAAGCTATTGGATCCCCTTCTCCGAATGAAGGCAAAACGAAAATATCACAAGCCGAATATAAAACTTTCAGATCTTCATATGGAACAAATCCAGTAAATTTTATATTTTCATCTAAATTTTTATTTTTGACATACTCCATAAGCCTCTTAGAAAAATCTTTATTATATTTTGGACTGCCCACTAATAAAAACAAAACATCTTTATTATCCCTTATAATTCTCTCTCCAGCCCTAACAAGATAGTCCACACCCTTTCTTGGAGTTATACTACCGGCAAACATTACAGTAACACTCTTGTCTATACCATATTTTTTCTTTATTCTTTCTATTGTATCTCTATCAAAATTTCCAAAATCCCTAACAGAAATGCCGTTTGGGATTACTTCTATTTTCTCTTCACTAATTCCTTTCTCTACAAGCTTATCTTTCAAAGGTTTGTTTAAAACGACATTCATCCTAACCCTTTTCATTAGATATAGATCCGGTGAGAGTAGTCTAAGTATTAATGGCATATCTGATGTCAGCTTAAACCTTTTTCCCTCTTCACCGACATGTGCTGTATATATCATTTTTTTACGAATTTTTCGGTCTATCGTTGCGAGGACACTGTTGCCAAGAGGAAAGTGAACGTGAATAACGTCAAACTCATTATCCCTCTCAAGGAAATTCTTAACCTTGAAAGCAAACTCCACTCCATCTATAATTAATTTCACTACACCTAACGGACTCTCTAACCCCTTTGCTGGGAAAGGAACTCTCTTTTTCGCTTCAATTCTAACAAATTTAACATTATCAACATACTCCACAGAAGGTTCATTTCCGTGTCTTCTTTCCACAACAGTCACTTTATGTCCCCACTTCGCCATAGTTTTTGATAAATTAAGGACGACGGTTGGTGCTGAACCTCCTCCTAAAACTGGTCCGTATTCGTCATAGATATGTGCAATATTAATATTCACGTTTTCACCAACCTTACATAAATCCCTTCAATCATCTTAGCGATATTTTCCCAGCTATACTTTTTAGCAATCTCTCTGCCATTTCTGCCCATTTTTCTTCTCAAATCCTTATCCTGTAAGACCTCAACTATTGCATTAGCCAAAGCTCGAACGTCTTTCGGCTTAATAACCTTTCCCGCGTTAAATTCTTTAATGTCATTTGAAACTCCGACGATTTCGGTGGTTATAACCGGTTTTTTGCATGCCAAAGCTTCAAGCAAAACTATACCAAAACCTTCCTGATCTGAAGAATAAGATGGCAAGACAAATGCTGAACACCTGTTATAGTATTCAACCAATTCACCATCAGGAATGTACCCTACAAATCCAACGTTATCCCTTATACCCAAACGATTAGCCATATCACGATAATAAAATTTTAGCTCACCGTCTCCCCCAACTATCAGCTTAATATTCTTTATTTCGTCTTTAACAATCTTCAAAGCTTTAAGCAGATATTCTAATCCCTTATACTCATGAAATCTGTCCAAAACACTCAAAAAGAACAGAGTATTTTCCTCTTCATCCACATTCAGAGGTCTAAACTTTTCAATGTCGACACCAACTGGAATCACGACTATTTTGTTTTTGTATTTCTTCAGATATGGGGATCGTTCAAGGTAATTTGGTTGAGTGACAATTATCTTTTTTGCGATTCCAAGAACGAGATTTAAACTCGTTAAATTATAAAACTTTGCAATATAACTTGCAAATCCCTTAGATACAATATCGTTGTGATATGTCAGGACAACGGG
>JALVWL010000148.1 GCA_027034965.1 Candidatus Omnitrophota bacterium | reverse complement strand
TAATAGTAGATAAAGGAATAATACATAAACCAATATTTGAAGAGCTGGGGATTCCCTATTTTTCTATACTAACCTATGCCTTTTTTCGCTTAGTACCACATGTTCGTTCACATATAAAGATGATGAATTCTTTGACGGGTTTTGGTGTAATGGATGAATCTTATAAGTTATTTGTAGAGAAACAGTTGAGTAAGGATTGCTTTGTTTTAAATTATAGTTTTCCTGAAAGAGGTCCAGCTCAAACAGGCGAAAAGAAAGTATTAGTCGGGGCACCGGATGTTTTGAAGGACAGCAATTCGTTTGAGGATACGTTTATCTCGGATTATATAAGAGACATATATGAGGACCTAAAAAGCAGGGTGCCTATGCCTTTGGGGTTTTTCTATCAAAATATGGATGATAACTTTTTTTCATCTGTTACCGGTGCGTTTGTTTTAGGGCAGGTGTATAGTGAATGTTTTCTTGAGAATATATCTTTTACAGATGTGTTGGAGAGGCAGATGAATTTAGAGGTAGTTAATCGTATGAGTGTTAAGAGTATAAATGAGGCGATAGCCTCTTTATCTAAATATCAATGCGTTTTTTCCTATTATGATGTCTTTTCTTCCTCAGGGATGGATAAGTTTTCGTGGTTTGCCTTAAGGATAGGCAATGTTCCTGTGGTTAGGCGCTATGGAATATGGAAGGAACTTGATATAAACACATTTGATAACGAGGATGAATTAGTAGAGCTGGTTAATAGGCTTTCAGATGCGAAAAGAAAAAGAGAAATATATATGATTTTATATGAGATGGCAAGGAAGAGATTTGATTTTGAGGCAAGGCTTATAAAATTTATTGACTGGATGAAAGAGAGGATAAAATAAAAAATGCCGGGACCCAGAGTCGAACTGGGGACGCCAGGCTTTTCAGGCCTGCGCTCTACCTCCTGAGCTATCCCGGCATTATTGGTTATACTTTAGTGAGATTTCATATAATTGTCAAGGATTTTGGTTGGGATTGAGGAGATAGGTATGGTAAAGCTATCAGCGCCTACGTTAAATGTAAATGATGATAATCTGAAAATTCTAAATATCTTTGCCAAGGATGGAGATCTTGTCAAAGCAGGTGATCTATTGGTTGAGATAGAGAGCAGTAAGACCACAGAGGATGTGCTTGCGCCTATTGAGGGTATTGTTAAGTTTGAGGTTGGAGAAGGCGATGTCGTAGCTCCTGGAAGTGTCCTTGCGTATTTGTTTGAAACACAAGAAAAATATGACAAATATTGTGGCCAGTTAAATCCTTCTGGTGAAGGCAAGACAGGGCTCCTTGCAACCGAGAAGGCAATTGCCCTGGCCAAAGAGGCGGGAATAGATATTTCTAAAATTAAACCAGCAGGCAAGATTGTAAAAGAGAGCGATGTGCGAAGGTATCTAAAGGAAAAGAATCAGGCAGGCTCGTTGGATGAATTTAGTTTTCCGGATAAAGGTTTTGTTGATATTGAGGCGTTGAAGAAAGAGGTAGAGGAATTTAAAAGACAAACAAGCTCTGGTCAAATCAGTCTTGATTTATACCGTAGTTTAGGTGCAAAGATTGGGAAAAATGTCTTTATTGGAAGAGGTAGTTATATACTTGCCAGGCAGATTGTCATAGAAGACGATGTGGTAATTGGCGATAACGTAGAGATTATTGCCAAACGGCTCTTTATTGGCAGGATGGCTTTGATAGGAGATGGTGTTTCTATAAAGATAAGGGATTTCTATTTGGGCGATGTGTCTTTGATTGGGGATAAGAGCCTGTTGGGTGGTGGTGATAGATTTGGCCCGGATGCGGGAATTTATATAAGTGAAAGGTGTTTTGTTGGCCGCGAATCTATCTTGGATGCAGGCGATGGTATTATTATGCGAGAGCACAGCTGTCTGAGCCCGCGCGTGTGCGTATATACCCATTCCCATTGGCAGGATTATTTGAAAGGATACAATCCCTCTTTTGGCAGGGTTGAGATTGGAGAAGATGCGCATATCGGTGGTGGTGCTTTGATTGCGCCGGGGGTATCTATTGGCAAGGGCACCTTCGTTATGGCCAATTCCCTGGTAGCCTCTGATATTGGTGAGAATGAGGTATGGGGAGGAGTTCCAGCAGAGAAAAAAGGCGACGTAAAAAGGATAGAGTATTTGCGCATAAAAAAAGAGCGGTTTGCTGCACTTTATAAAAAGATGATTGGCTATTTAGAGAAGGTGGGAATAGACATAAACAAGGTGCATTATAGCCCAGAATTGTCTGATTCAGAGTTAACTCCCGAAAAGGTTTTTTTATGTTTTGAGTGTGATTTTGACATAGATGAGAATGCCTTGTTGGATAGAGAGATTGCCCTGTTTGACTTGCAAAGATATGAATTTTATGGCAAGCAAAACGAAATATCTGATGCAGTAAGAAATTTCCTCAGGCGCTATGGGATAAAGTTTGAGCCCATCTATTGGCGGCCTTCGCCTAAGATGCCTTTTTAACCTTACCTCTATTTGAAAAGTTTATTGGCATTTATCCCAAATTATCCAATAAGAATTTATGATATAATGGAACTTGTTGTGGAATAATAGTAAAAACTGAAAATAAGAATTCACCATGTGGTTAAACTAAAAACTAAAAAGTCAAAACTAAAAACCACAACTCAAGTTTTGAGAAGGGAGAATGGAGGCAGTGGATTTTTTGGTTTAAAGAAGCAATGCGAAATGGTGGTTTTGTCCTTCATTCTCCATGCTCCATCCTTCATGCTTACTTTTAGATGAGGAAAGAGAGGTTTGATTAACCAAGCGATGGAAGGTAAAGGATTCTAATGCATAATCCGGGGTTATTTATCAGGTCTTGAAGAGATTCTTTCTATTTGCAGGCTTTCTTTCTAATAACTTTAGCAGGATTTCCGTAGACAACCACAGAATCTGGGATATCATTGAGAACCAATGAGCCAGCTCCAATGAGTGTATTCTTGCCGATTTTGAGGTTATTGATTACATTTGCTCCTAATCCTACAATGGTCTCTTCCTCTATTCTCACATTGCCAGCGATAGTTGCATTGGGGGCAATGTGACAAAAGTCTCCTATGGAACAGTCATGATCTACTGAGGCGTTTGTATTTATGATGCACTGGATCCCTATCTTTGTGCTAGGGTTTACGATGGCACCAGCCATTATAACAGTTCCATCTCCTATGAGGGTATCTTTGCCTATTTGAGCTTCTGGATGAATTGCTGTTACGAATTTAAAGGGTATATTACAGTCTTTTATTCGTATAAAAATTTCTTTGCGCTTCTGGTTATCACCAATCGCTATTATTCCACCATATATTTTATTTTTTTCTATGAGGGCCTTAATGTTGTGGTCAGTTCCTATTATTTTGTATCCTAAGACTTCTTTGCCTAGTCTTGTCTCGTCTTTGTCTATCAAGCCCACTATGTTATATTGTTTTTGTCTTTCTATAATATCTATTACCACTTTAGCGTGTCCTGAACATCCAATGATTACTATATCTTTGGTTTTCATTTCTTCCATTTTTAAACAATTGCCTTTTTAAAAGATTAAATCCAGATTGTTTTTTCTTCGTCCATGATTGATGCTTGTTAGAGAATTAATTTATAATCTTTAACGGAATAAATGCCTCTGCATAGTGTTTGCCTATGGCTGCTCCCCTTAGTTTCGCAAGTGCCTCTATTGCAGTAGTGCTTCTTGGGAAGGGAAAATCTCCGATTTCTGTCTTATATTCATTCAATATACTGAGTTTCTTTTCAAGAAAGTCTGTTATGTCTTCAAAGTAAGAAAATTGCATGGATTGGCCTGTGCTAAGTGTGCCTATATCTGTTTCACTTAATACCTCCATTGCAAGTAGTTTTTGTATAAATCCATATCTATGGGGTTTTAATAAAGCCAGGCATGCCTGCGCAACTATTCTGTGGTCTGAGTGGATATCTGTCTGGCAGGGGACAATGACGACCTCTGGTTTTATCTCAAGCACGATTTTCTCTATCCATTGGATGATCTCCGGAATGTCCTTTGTTGAAAGAGTAGTTGCTGTCTTTTGCATAAGAAATGTTTCTGTAAATCCGTATAAGTGTTTTACTTTTCCTATGGTCTCTTTTTGAATAGGCTTTTGCTCTTCGTTATAGGTCTGGGTAATAATGGCCCAGAAGATTTCAGCTCCTTTTTGGCGGTATTTTAAAAGTGTTCCTCCAGCTCCTAATGTCTCATCATCAGGGTGCACAGCAATAACTAAAATTTTCATTTTTCTTTCTCCGAGGTTAAACTAATTTCTTTTTTACCAACCATTTTTTGTCTTTTGGATCTATGGAGGATAATGCCTTAACTATCCTTTCGCCTGCCTTGCCGTCTCCATAGAAGTTCTTTGATTTTTTTATCTGATTTCTAAATTTATCATCAAAACAGGCCTTTTTTAGTGCGCGGGTTATCTGTCCTTCGTTGTGTTCTGTAAAGATTACGTTTCCAGCAGAGAGCCTGCCGCCTTGCCTCTTCCCGATGTTTACAACTGGTAGACAGTAAAAAGGCGCTTCTAATATGCCCATACTGGAATTGCCGGTTAGCGCAAGTGCATTTCGCATGATATTTACAAATATATTATGGGGTAGTGTTTTGTAAAATCGTATGATTTCAGGGGCATTTGCCTCCTCTATTGCCTTTAGTATGTCGTAAGAACCCGGGTCTGTGTTGGGATAAATTCCGACTATTTTTAGGTTATATTTACGTGCGAATTGAGTCAAAGATAGCAATGTTGTTTTCATTTGGGAATAGGTTTGTTCCTTTTCAGATGATAATGGGTGTTTTATTAAGACGATGTAATTTTTCTTTTCTATATCCCAGTTAAGATAATTTTGGATATCCTCCCAAGGGAGATTTTTTACCTTGCGAATGCTGTCTATTGCAGGATTTCCTGTCCAGAATATGCGAAAAGGTGCTTCCCCAATCTTTTTCAGGTTTTCTGAATGCTGTTTTGCTATTGTAAAGTGAATATGCGATAGTTTTGATACAGCAAAGCGAATCGGGTCATCGGCATTGCCATGGACAGGGTCTCCTCCTGCGATGTGAGCAGTAAGGATGTTCATATAGTTGCCAACAAGTGCAGTTGCAATGGCCTCTTCTCTATCTCCTAATGTTAATAAGAAATCGGGTTTTTCTCTTTCAACGCATTGGCTTAACCCGTAAAGGAGGGTTCCTATTCCCTTTGGCCTTTGTGCTTCTCTATTTGTCATGAATAGAGAATCTATTTTATCTGCAATTACGAAACCATCTTTTTCTATCATTTCAAGGGTATTGCCGTGCCATGAGGATAGGTGGGCGCCGGAGACGACTAATTTTACATTAAATTTTTTTGATTCTTGCAGGGCGAATAATACCGGCCGCAATATAAAGTATTCAGAACGGATACCTGTTGTTACTAAAATTTTTTTCATGGCTATTTTTCTTTGTTTAAAACATTCTAAATTTTGTGGTATAATTTGTCCATAGAAATCTTAGACAGGTGGGAATGGGCGCGTTATTTTCAATTTTTTTCAAATAGAGGGGGGAGGATATGCATATACTAAAACGTCTTACTGTTGCCCAAAAACTACTTCTTTCACATGGGCTTTTGTTCCTTATGTCTCTTTTTATAACCTTATCGGTTTTTAGCACGCTTGGCAGGCAGAAGGCAGATGCGGTTATCATTAACTTAGCTGGCCGTCAGAGAATGCTTACCCAAAAGATGACAAAAGAGATGTTAGATCTAATAAGGGGAGAGGCAACAGAAGATGAGAGAACATTGTTGAAATCCACCATAAAGGTCTTTGATACTACCTTGTATGCTTTAAAAGATGGTGGCGCAGCACCTCTGGATTTGAAGATGACAAAGTTCAGAAAGATCCCTCCAGCAGGTAATAAGGAGATAAAACAGCAGCTTGAGAAGGTCGCTGGCCTGTGGGCGAAGTTTAAAAACTCATTAGAATCTGTGATGGAGAAAAATGAAGGATCTAATGGTGTTGATGTGCTTTATTTAATGGACCATAATGTGGAGCTTCTTTCAGAGATGAACAAAGCCGTTGGTATGATGCAGAAGGCAGCTGAGAAGAAATTAACAAAATTAAAAGCAGCTATGGGGATTATGTTGCTGGTTAGTTTTATTGTTTTCTTTATCTCTTTTGGTATTAGCTCATCTATTATCTTGCCATTAAAGAGATTTGTTGAGGAGTTCAATAAGGGCGCGCAGGGAGATCTCACCGTGAGGATGGATATAGATTCTAAGGATGAATTGGGTGAGATGTCGCGCACATTTAATAATTTTATGGACTCTCTGGAGCAACTGATAAAGTCTTCAAAAGATGTATCAAAAACAGCAAGCCTGTCGGTTTCAGAATCTTCTAACGTAATAAATGGATTTGTTAAGACGTCGCAGGAATTATCCGGCAAGACAGAAAGTATTGCCTCTGCAACTGAGGAATTAAATGCAACTGTCCGTGAGATAGCAGATGTTACCCGCCAGGCAAATGAGAAATCAGAAGAGACCGCGAATATGGCGGGCCAGGGGACTCAACAATTAAAGGCATTAATAGATGAGATACAAAATGTGGTCAATGTTGAGCAGGAATTTGCAGAGAAGTTTAATCGCTTGACACAGGACTCTACTCAGGTAAGCGATGTTGTCGTGGTTATTAATGACATAGCAGATAAAATAAACCTGCTTGCGTTAAATGCAGCGATAGAAGCAGCGCGTGCGGGCGAGGCAGGAAGAGGTTTTTCTGTTGTTGCTGAGGAGGTCCGCAAACTGGCAGAAAAGACCAAGGATTCAACAAAAGAGATAAAGGAGGTTATAGGCAAGATTCAGAAGGATATAAAGGTAATGAGTGAAGAGGTGAACCAGAACGTTGATATCATTAGGGAAATGGCAGCAAAGGCATTAGATGTTGGCAGCCTTATAGAGCAGATGAACTCTGCCATATCAGAGGTACGTTCGTTTATAAATCATGTTGCTTCTGCAACAGAGGAACAGAGCATAGCAACCTCTGATATATCCCATAATATTACCAATATCTCAGCTTCATTGGCAGAATATACTCAATCAATGATAAATATCTCCTCTACTATGGATCAACTTAGCGAGAAGGTTGAGGAAATGAATGTGCTGTTGAATAGGTTTATTACCAGCTAGTGATAAAGAATGAAGAATGGAGTATGGAGAAGGGAGGAGAAAACTGATTCTCCTCCTTTTGTTTTATGTTTTCTTTTTGCGGTCAGTGATATGTGTTTTTTTCTATTTGCCAGAAAAAACTTTATATTCCCTTTTTCTTTTTTAGCATTAAATCATAGCGTATAGAGAATGGGGGATTTTTATTAGGTAAATGTCATGAAGGAAATCATACTCAGGATAATAATAGAAAATATGTAAAGAACAATTCCCTTTATCTTATAAATTCTTTTATATATTGGAAGCATTGATAAACACAGGCCTTCTGCCATGAGGGAAAACCCTAAGAAAAATCCAAGATGTGGTGATAAGGCCTTTATAGATGAGAGGATGATTATATCCTGTCCCGCGCAAAACTTCCCTATCCCTGCCAATAGAATCGCAATTATCTGCGTTGAAGGAAATAGGGCTAACTTGCCAATGTAGTTTATGCCTAAAAGAATAGATATGGCAATGCTGATAACGATAGCAGTTACTATTGGGGGCAGGCTTATTTTAAATAGCATTAATGTGTCTTTGATTATGTTTTTTGAGGGTGAGAAACACGAAATATTGGATGATGTTTTAGCCATATTATAGCGGGCAAGAAAGAAAGCGGTTAGCAATGCAAAACCAATGCTTATTATGAATTTTAGCAATGTAAATTGTATTCCTAATAAGGACAAGGATAGGCCTATTATAAGCGGGCTTAAAAGGGGGGAGAGGATTGCGATATATATTCTTAAGAAGTCATTCTTGCTTGCAAGTATTATTGGAAAAGAGGAACACAGACACGATGGCATAAGTATGCTATAGAGCGTGGCAGAGATGATGTTTCTGTCAGGTGCGATTACCTTAAACCTCATACCAAGGGAAGAGATAAAGGAAGAGATAAAGGATAAAAGCAGTATTTCTGCGGTGTAAATAATGTAATGAATAAAAATGGTTCCTTCATTATACATGGTTCATTTTTTCTTCACAAAGACGACAATAACAAATTCTCCCTTTAATGGGATTTGTTTGTTTTTTATCATTGCTGATATCTCCTGCGCTTCTCCTGTTATTATCTGTTCATGAAGTTTGGTAAGCTCGCGGCAGATGGATATCTTTGTTTCTTCTCCCCATAGCCCAATTAATTCTGTTATAAGCCTCTCTATCCTGTGCGGGGATTCAAGAAATACAAATGTCATATTGGTTATCTCTGATATCTTTTTTAGTTCATTTAATCTGCTCTTTCTTCCCTTTTTTCTTGGCAGAAACCCGACAAAGGTGAATTTATCAGTGGGCAGACCACTTGCAACGAGGCCGGCTAAGATGCTTGATGGCCCAGGCACAGGGATAACCTTTACGCCGATTTCAACTGCCCTGCGAATTAATACAAATCCAGGGTCACTTATAAGAGGCGTGCCTGCATCTGAGATTAGTCCGATGTCCTTGCCCTGCAGGATATAGTTGATTAATTCACTGCAGCGCTGTTTTTCATTGTGTTCGTGATAACTCATAAGGGGTTTGTTTATGTTGTAGTGTTTAAGTAGTTTTTTCGTAACCCGCGTATCCTCGCAGGCAATGACATCTACTTTTTGCAAGACTTCTATTGCCCTGATAGTTATGTCTTTTAGATTGCCTATTGGTGTTGAGACTATGTAGATTGAACCTGTCTTCACTTCGTTCTCCTTTTGGTTTTTAAAGATTTAATTGTCTTATGGTATAATATATTTCTTAAATGCGCAATAGAAGGGGTGTTGTATTAACTCAAGTTTTGAGAACGGAGAAGGAAGAATGAAGCATGAAGGACTTTTTTTAATAAGATATTCCCCTTTTTTAAGTAAAAATTTCCTCCATTCTCCATGCTCCATCCTTCATGCTTAATAAATAAGGATAAAAAATGAATATAGTATTTATTGGTTGTGGAAATATGGGAACGGCTCTGTTAAAGGCGGCCTTATCTATCTCAGAAATAGATAATATTTATATTATTGAGAAACGAAAAGAGCAGAGAGAGAGGCTTAAAGAAATAGATAGGCGATTGATTGTATCTGAAAAGATAGATAGCCTGCCTGATAGTTTTCTCGTTATCTTCGCAGTAAAACCACAGGATATGGAATCCGCTGTTAAAGAGACTTTGCCGTATATAGATAAAGCAAAGGATGTTGCTATTCTCTCTATTGCTGCTGGTGTAACGGTTGATTATTATCAGAGGCAGACAAATAAAGACATTCCTATATTTCGCGTTATGCCCAATACACCTGGTTTGTTGTCAGCAGGAGTTAGTGGTGTTTTTTGTAATAAAAGGGATGAAAAATTCTGGCCGATTACCCACAAGATTATCTCTGGGCTTGGAGAGGTGGTTGAGATAGAGGATGAAGAGCTTATAGATGTAATAACTGCGGTTAGTGGAAGTGGCCCTGCTTATTTCTTTTTGTTGACTCAAGTTTTGGCAGAGTATGCAATAAGTCGTGGGCTAACAAAGGAGCAGGCAGAACTATTGGCCAGACGCACCTGTTATGGCGCAGGAGTTTTGCTTGACAGATTTGATGCCTCGCCAGAGGAGTTGAGAATGATGGTGACCTCTAAAAAGGGTACGACTGAGGCAGCGATTAATTTTATGCTAGAGGCTGGAATTCGTGATATACTTTTATCTGGTTTTGAAAGGGCAGAGAAAAGGGCAAAGGAGCTGTCTTTATAAT
>JALVWL010000147.1 GCA_027034965.1 Candidatus Omnitrophota bacterium | reverse complement strand
TTCCCTGCCCATCTGAATTTGTCCTCATCTATGAGAAGGGACTTATGAGCCACTATCTCCCGTCCATAGGCAATGTGAAAATAGACATCGCCATCCAGTGTGGTCTCGATATAACGCATAAAAACAAGCATTATCATAAAAGTAGCAAAGGCAATCATTCCATAAACGTATATCCTCTTACTCACGAAATTCCAATTTACCCTCTTTACCAGCCCCTTTAAATCAATTGTCCTGAACATCACTCTATCCTCCTAAAGTTTATCCCGTACTCATTTAACCGCTTTATTGTATAATCCAGAGAATTTGGCTGCGACAACACCAGGACCCTGTAGAGCCCTATTTCCTTATCAAATCTCACCTTAGCATGAAAGCCTAGACCCTGTAGATGCTCCTCGAACCTGCGCGCATTTGCCTCTTTCCTAAACGCCCCTACCTGAAGAAAGAGCCAATTATTATACTGTCTGGCTTGTCTATAAGAGTGTCCAGAATTAGAAGAGGCAAGGCAACTCTTTAAGAAGGACTTCTCCCCACTGGCCAGGCCATATTCCTTTACCAGGATATCAAATATATCGCCTGCCTTGCGTCTATAATTGAGTTCCCTATAGGCAATACAGAGATAGATATAGACCTCCCTAGGCGGTCTTTTCTCCTTAAAAGAGGCAAGCAGGGACTCCCCCAATTTTATGGCCTGTGAATAATCTCCCTCCAGTATAGATACCTGCATATCATCTATCTTATCCCTGGCAATAGCTATCTCTGACCCTAAAAGGATAGATAAAACAAGCAACAGGCAAAACAATAAACCCCTTCTCAAGACATAACCTCTCCGGTTATCTCATCCATTATATCCTTCATAGTTATGATTCCTATAGGGGAAAAGTCGTCTCCGTAGATGACTACCATATTCGCCCTCACAGACTGCATCTGATAAAATACCTGACCGACAGGTGCTTCAGCGTATATATAGAGTACGGGCCTTATATAATTGTGCCAGTTCTCATCCACATTCATAAAAAGAAGATCCAGGATATGCACAAATCCAATTATCTTTCCACCCTCCTTGACTGGAAAACGCGAAAACCCTGTTTCTCTGGCCAGATGCAGAATATCAGCCCTGCTATAAGTGCTATCTACAGAGGCAACACTATCCATAGGAGTAACAATATCTTTGGCCTTCTTAGAAGAAAAATCGAATATCCTCTTTATAAGAGTCCTTTCTTCCCTGGGTAGATGGGCAGCCGTGCTCCCCTGATACAGGAGCATACGCAATTCCTCCCTAGTAACGAATACCTTTCTATCGACATCCGCCCTATCAGAGACACCTAGGAGATCAAAAAAAGACCTTATCATCCGGTTGAAAAGCAGGGAGGCAGGATAAAACAGTCGTTCAAAGACCATAAAGACAGGCAGACATATCCTGACCATCCTCTCATTATAATACCTGCAAAATATCTTGGGTCCTGACTCACCAAATAACAAGAGAATTACCGTAAAAATAAGCGTGATAATGGCCTCGTTGTATATGTGAAAGCGGTTATTCATAAAGACAGTAAACAATGAAGAGGCAGACACAACCGCAAGATCATTGCCTATCAGGGTAGTGCTCAGGAATAAATTCCAGTCAGCGCGCAGTTGTTTTATCTTCTTTGCCAGGGAAGGATTTTTCCTTCCTATTACCTCTATCTTAAGAGGCGAAAGCGATACAAAACCTGTTTCCATACCTGAAAAGAACGCCGACATTAATATAAAAACACATATCCAGAAAAACATACACCCACCTCAAAAGGCCTAACTTGGCCGCAACAGGACCTTTTCAATCCTGTTCCCCTTGACCTTATCGACCTCCCAGACCCAATTTTTATACAGGAACCTCTCCCCTCCCTTTGGGACATAACCCAGCTTATGCATAACAAAACCAGCCACTGTATCTACATCCTCTACATCAAAATCTATATTCAACTCCCCAGAAAGGTCTCTCAAGCTCATCATCCCCGAGAGGATAAAGACCCCATCAGAACGCCTGATAATATCCACCGGCTCCCTATCAAATTCATCCTTTATATTCCCCACCAGCTCCTCAATGACATCCTCCAGTGTAACAATGCCAGCCGTCCCCCCATATTCGTCCACTACAACAGCCAGATCCTCATCAAACTCCTTAAAGTCATGCAAAAGCCTATCCAGGCTCTTGGTCTCTGGTATCATAATAGCCTTACGCATAAACGATCGCCAATCCTTCTCCATATGAAGAAGCACCTCCTTCAAACGTATATAAC
>JALVWL010000146.1 GCA_027034965.1 Candidatus Omnitrophota bacterium | reverse complement strand
CCCGTGTTGGGATGTTTATTGTCTTAAACCCTCCCAGAGTTGCGCTTGCAGGGTTTGTGCCATGGGCAGCATCAGGGATAATGATATTCTTTCTCTTTATCGCGCCCCTTAATCTATGGTATGCAGATATAATCGCTATGCCACAAAACTCGCCATTTGCGCCTGCCATAGGCTGAAACGTAAACCTGCTCATTCCAGTAAGCCTGCAGAGCATCTGTTCAAGCTCCCAGAGAAGCTCTAAAAATCCCTGAATCTTATCTTCCAGCCCCTCACTTATGAGATGGGGATGGGCATTTATTATA
The DNA here is from genome assembly GCA_027034965.1 of Candidatus Omnitrophota bacterium. GTDB lineage: Bacteria > Omnitrophota > Gorgyraeia > S143-82 > S143-82 > S143-82. Next base: position 1,979 of record JALVWL010000146.1, on the reverse strand, counting down.
TCCTCATTATTAGTCAGAGCTTCGCATACCTTCGGGTTATACTTCATAGTGCATGAGCCAAGGGGATAAAAGTTCGTATCAACGGAAAAGTTCTCCTGGGATAGGCCAATAAAGTGCCTGATGACAGTGAGCTCATCCCAGTTTCCAATGTCTATTGGCTCACTGCGCAATAAATCCTCATCAAGAGAGATACCGGCATCAATATCCTCATCAAAGTAATCAACCCCCTGACGACTATCCGGCAAGTTGAATATCAATTCCTGATATGGCGTCTCAACAAATCCAGCCACCTATCCACCTTTTCCTTATTTAAATTCTCAGTAAACGCGGTTAAAAGCATGCCCTTATATTCTGGCGCAAGCCTCTCCATCCTTATGCCCGGGACAACTCCCTCTGATATGCACATAGAATAAAACCCATCTATATCATTTATCTTAAATGCAAACTCATTAAAAAATCTCTGCGTAACCACCTCTATCCCCATATCCTTTATTGCATTATAGGCATATACAGCAAGTCTATGCGAGGCCTCTGCAGCCTTTCTCAAACCATCTCTGCCCATCAGCGAGGCATAAACCAATGCCTGTATTGCGCACAAAGACTCATTTGAACACACATTAGAGGTCGCCTTCTCCCTCCTTATGTGCTGCTCCCTTGCCTGAAGCGTAAGAACATAACAACGCTTGCCCTGCCTGTCAATCGTCTCGCCAACTATCCTGCCAGGCATCTTTCGCACAAATTCCTTCTTTGCAGCCATTATCCCAAGATAAGGCCCGCCAAAATTAAGTCCAAGCCCAAGGGACTGGCCCTCTGCAACCGCAATATCTACCCCCATATCCCCTGGGGGCGCAAGCAGTCCAAGAGAAATCGGGTAAAACACCTGCACCAGCAATGCCCCATCCCTATGGCAGGCATCAGCAAAACCCTTTAGAGAAAAGACCTCACCAGTAAAATCTGGCATTTGAATAATAACTGCAGAATACTTAGACAAATCACTGTTAAGGATATCTTCTCTGCTGGCGTAATCAATCTTTATTTCAAGTGCACAGGTATAAGTCTTGAGCATCTGCGCGTATATCGGGCTCAAACGCCTATCAACCAAAACAGCAGGCCTCTTTTTTATCCGCCATGCCATCATCACTGCCTCAAATATAGCCGTACCACCATCGTAAAGTGAGGCATTGGATACGTCCATCTTCGTAAGCCGAGTTATCATTGATTGATATTCAAATATAGCCTTTAATGTCCCCTGGCTTGCCTCTGGTTGATAGGGCGTGTATGCAGTGTAAAATTCTGAACGAGAGATAATACTATTAACAGCAGCAGGGACGTAATGATTGTAAAACCCGCCGCCTAAAAACAGCGCATCAATAGGTTTATTTTTGTTAATAATAAAATTAAATCTATCGCGCGCACCTTTTTCCGACAGAGACGGCCAGCCATCTCCATTATCAACAACAAACTCCTTAGGCACAGCAGACCAGTAAAGGGATTCCAGAGACTCAAAACCAATCTCATCAAGAATAGCCTTTATATCTTCATTAGTATGGGCAGTAAAAAATGTTTTCATTTTAGATAACTCAACACCTCAAAAGCCCAAAATTTATCACTTGACAAAAACCTTTCGTATTGTATATTTAAATTGTCCTATCACGGTAGGACAGAGCCAAACTTCCCTCTGGTTAATACCAGAGGGATTTTCTTTTATTCATTTATCCCAGATTATGCATTAAAATTTCTTTTTCGTCCATCACCTTGTTAATCAGCCATCTCTTTTCTCATCCAAATATAACTCAAATCTAAAATCTCAAATCTCAAAACCACAGAAAAACAACTCAAATCTCAAAAGTCAAAAGTCAAATCCACATCTTAAAACTTAAAACTGGCAATCTATAGATACCCACGCCTTTACAGGCGTGGTGCTTTTTATAATTCAAGCTCCGCTTGTCCTGTTTCTTCCGTTCCTTGATACCTTACAT
>JALVWL010000145.1 GCA_027034965.1 Candidatus Omnitrophota bacterium | reverse complement strand
CTTTGCAATATCCCTTTCTTTTGCGGATATCTCAGAGACAGGTTTCCCAAAGAGCCTCGAGGCAGTCAGGCTGTGAATATCACTACCCTCCCAGAATGATTCTAGAAGATTCTTATCCTGGCTCAGATGTGCCAGAACACGCAATTCTATCTGAGAATAATCCGCGCTTACGATATATCCGCCATAACGGGAGATAAAGGCCTCTCTAATCCTTTTTCCCCATTTACTGCGGATAGGTACTGTCTGCAGATTTGGCTTAACAGCGGTAATTCTACCTGTGCGCGTATTTACAAGGGAGAACTCTGTATAGATTTTACCATCCTCTTTTATGCCTGACAAGAGTGGAATTACGTATCCAGTATAAATCTTATTTAGCTCACGATAGTCCAGTATATATTTGACCACATTATGCATAGGGAGCAATTTCTTTAAGACTGCCTCATTCGTTGATGGATGACTCCTGCCTTTCTTGAGGACAGGCAGACCCAATTTTTCGTAAAGCAAGAATGAGAGCTGCTTTGGAGAATTCAGATTTATCCTCTCCCCAACAATATCCGCTATTCTGTCCTCCAGAGACTCTATCTCATCCATAACCTCATCGCTCAACCGAAGGAGAAGCTCCCTATCAAGCCGAAGACCTGCTAGCTCCATCTTTAAAAGCACAGCGTAGACCTTTGCGTCTATATCCCACAATGCAGATCTGATAGAGTCGTCCAAACTACAATACATCGAAACAAGGGCCTCCCATTTACTTTTTAATGGTATATCCTTTGGCAAGCGTCTATTTGTCGAAATCTCTATCATAGCAGCCGGCAGGGCATTTTCCACTCGTTCAAAAGAAAAAGGAAGACGCTCTATAATCAGCTTCCTCTTGTCCGAAGAAAGGAGTTCTTTCAACTCGGCATTGGAAAGACTCTCCAGACGGCCATCAGGCCAGACTACCCTGGCACTATCCTCATCAGGCGCTATAAGGATGAAATCAACACATTTATCACCTTTCAAGGTGGAACTATCAGCAAATAAAGCCTCGTCCTCCATTTTCGCCTTTTCCGGAAATTGCTTTTTTATCAGGGACTCAAATTCAAGCCGTCTGTAAAAGTTATACAGACAATCTAGGTCCTTTCCTCTATTCAAAGAATCCCTAGTCAAATCCAAGGCAATATCGTCTTTGACTTTTATAAGTCTCTTATTTCTCAACAACGTCTCTCTTTCGTCCAAAAGCGCCTGTCTCAATCTATCCTTCTTGATACTCTCTATATTCTCAAAGATGCCTTCCAGGCTTTTATGCCTATCCAGGAGAGAGGCAGCGGTCTTCTGTCCCACCCCACTAACCCCCTTTATGTTGTCAGATGCATCTCCGACAAGGGAGAGGAAATCGACTATCTGTTCTGGATAGACCCCAAAGGCCTCTTTTACCCCATCTCTGTCCAATATCTGCATATCACTGCTGGATCTCCTGGACCTACATAAAAACACATTATCCGAAACCAGCTGAGAGAGGTCTTTATCAGAGCTGACGATATAGAAAACCGTTTCCCCATCTATCTCTTTAATAGCCGATGCAATCAGGTCATCTGCCTCATAACCAGCCATCTTCAGGATAACCGCACCTACACACCGCAAGAATTCCTCTACCAGATCAATCTGAGGATAGAAGTCATCAGGCATAGCCTGACGCTGGGCCTTATAATCAGGTAATATCTCTTCCCTGAAGGTCTTTTCTTTGGAATCAAAACAGGCAATTACAGAATCTGGCGACAACTGCCTATCCAGCGCCCAATACATATTAATAAAACCATAGACAGCATTTACCGCCTGTCCAGTGGATGTAGACATATACGGAAGCGCAAAATAGGAACGGTAGATTAGAGAAGATACATCAATTAGGACTATCTTTTTCTTCATCTAAAAACTGTTTTAACTGATCTCGACCTATCTCTTCGTAACCAGAAGAAATCAAATGCAGAATATATCCTAGCTTCTCGAGCCTATCCAATTTATAGGGACGGCCAAAATCCTTCATCTTATTCTTAAAGGCATCGATTTTCCTGCCCATTTCTACAAAACTCTGTTTAGAAGGACGCTCTAGATATGCCTTACAACTCGTTAGTAAGTCGCTATATGCCCTAGATATCACCCTTTTGAATATCTTGGCCCTTTCCTGAGGTCCCACATACCTATACAACGTCTTAATGCGGTCATAGACCCCTTTATCACCCGTCTGTTTGTATACCTTATTCAACAATTCAAATTCCTTGTGATATTGCATTGTATTTCTATAT
>JALVWL010000144.1 GCA_027034965.1 Candidatus Omnitrophota bacterium | reverse complement strand
GCTGTCAATTCCATAAGTATGTATATACTATCGTCGTATATGAAACGCCCCAAGGTTCCCTTACCTTCTTTCAGCGCAGCAAGTATATCCCGTACTTCTTTGAGAGTGGCCTCCATCTCTTTCGAGGCCGATCCAAATCGTTCCACAGACCCCTTTACAGTCTCTATCAGCTCACTATCGCTTATTATTGTATTAAACGTCGCAAGCCCCTTCCTTATTTCAACGGCTATCTTCTCTCCCTCCTCAATCAGATCCTGCAGATCCGTCTCTTTCCTTCCATAGAGTATATCACCTGCCCTCACCATAGAACTGTATTCTATACCCGGCGTTATCTCTATCCCTTTATCCCCCAGCAAACCAATTGAAACTATCTCTACACGGGAATCTATGGGGAACTTAATATTAGAATTTATATAGGCGTAGACCTCTACCTGAGATGTCTTATCCTTGACATTGTATACGACCTTCACCTCTTTTACCGAACCTATATCCACACCGGCCAACCTGACAGGAGAACCGATCTTTAATCCACTGACATTGGGAAATATAAACTCTACATAATAACCTTTATTAAACCAGTGGATATCTCCGGCCTTTAAGACAAATACAGCTAGCAGAAATATTCCCAGAAAAACAAATGCCCCGACCTTAAACTCTATATTACGCATAATCCCCCTCCAGTCCTGCCCAACTAAAATCTAATAGGCCCACTGGATCTACCCTCGATAAACTGCCTTACAACAGGATTGTCTGTCTTACGGATTTCATCTGGAGCACCATCTATAATAAACCTGCCCTCGTGCAGCATACATATCCTATCGGCTATTTTATAGGCGCTATTAAGATCATGTGTAACCACTATAGAGGTGGTATTTGCCTCATCCTTGAGTCTTAATATAAGGCTATCTATTATATCCGCACGAATCGGGTCTAGACCAGCCGTCGGCTCATCATAAAGCATCAAACTAGGCCGGTAAACTATCGCCCTGGCAATCGCTACCCTTTTTCGCATTCCGCCGCTAAGCTCAGAGGGCATCTTGGCCTCGATGCCTGCTAATCCAACCAGGTCAAGGGCCCACTCAACCTTCTGCCTTATCTCTCTCTCGGGCAGGGAGTATATTTCCCGCAAGACAAAGGCAACATTGTCATAGACATTCATAAAATCAAACAAGGCCCCATCTTGAAAGACCAGCCCTATCTTCAATCTGATACGGTTCTTAATGCGTTCGTGTTGTCCTGATATAAGCTCTCCAAAGACGCGTACCTGCCCTTCATCAGGCTCCATTAAGCCAACGATGTGCTTTAATGTTACACTCTTGCCCGTACCCGAACATCCGATAATTACTAGAGTCTGACCTTCATAGACAGCCAGGTCCGCACCGTCCAGTACGGACCTGCCGTCCAATACCTTCCGTACAGAATCCAGCTCAACTACACTATGCATAAATCCAGCTTTATAAACTTCCTATTCCAGAGGTCGGGAAATCAGACTCGATTGGCCGAACCAAGCACATCTACATTCTTATGCTTATACATAGCAATCAGTGCCTCTCGGGCTGGGCCAAGATACTTCCTGGGATCAAAGACATCCGGATGCTCGGCCAGGTACTTACGGATAGCAGCGGTCATCCATAACCTTCCGTCCGAATCAATATTTACCTTACACACTGCTGAAGTGGCGGCCCTCCTTATCTGCTCCTCAGGGATACCAATTGCATCCTTTATATTGCCCCCATAGGCATTTATAATCTTGACCGCCTCTACAGGGACAGATGAAGAACCGTGCAAGACAATCGGAAAACCAGGGATACGTTTCTCTATCTCGGCCAATATATCGAATCTTAACTCTGGCGGCACATATATCCCATCTTCGTTTAGTGTACACTGCTCTGGTTTAAACTTATTTGCACCGTGGGATGTACCAATGGATATAGCCAGCGAATCCACCCCTGTTTTGGATACAAAGTCTTCCACCTCTTCAGGACGGGTATAAGTGGACTTCTCGGCGACTACTTCGTCTTCAATCCCTGCCAGGACACCCAGTTCTCCTTCTACAGTAACATCAAACTGATGGGCATATTCGACGACTTTCTTTGTCAAAGCGACATTTTCTTCATAGGGAAGGTGCGAGCCATCTATCATAACCGAAGAAAAGCCATACTCTATACAGGATTTACACAGCTCAAAAGAGTCACCGTGGTCTAAATGCAGTGCAATAGGGATCTCCTTCAGACCCTTTTCCCTGGCCATCTCCTTCATCATCTCAACTGCGCCCTGCCCCATATACCTGAGGAGGGTCTGATTGGCATAATTTCTTGCGCCCTTGGAGACCTGCAATATAACCGGTGACTGGGTCTCAACACAGGCTGTAATAATGGCCTGAAGCTGTTCCATATTGTTGAAATTATAAGCCGGAACAGCATAGCCGCCCGCCATTGCAGCCTTAAACATCTCTCTGGTATTCACGAATCCAAGATCCCTATACGAGACCATCTTCTCCTCCTTTTTTTTATCATCCTCTATTATTAGCAAACCACTCAACCGTCCTGCGCAGACCCTCCATAAGGTCAACCTTACACTCGAATCCCATCAACTCTCTGACCTTTGTCGTATCCGCTAGTGTGTGCTTCACATCCCCAGGCCGAGGAGGTGTAAAGACAGGCTCCACATTCTTCCCGAGGATTTCATTTATATATCTCACCAAATCCAGGACAGAACAGCTCTGGCCACAGGCAAGATTGAACACTTCCCCGCCAATCCCCTCTTTCTGGCAGGCAAGCAGATTACCTTCAACGACATTGTCTATATAGGTAAAATCCCTCGTCTGACTCCCATCTCCATGAACCGGAGGGGGCTGATCATCGAGGATACAGGTAATAAATTTAGGGATAACAACTGCATATTGATTATCCAGACTCTGCCTCGGACCAAAGACATTGAAATACCTCAAACCAACCGATTCAAAACCATAATTGTGGTAAAAACATCGCGCATAGTATTCGTTGGCCAGCTTGCTCGCTGCATACGGGGAAACTAATAGCGGAAGCATATCCTCCCTCTCTGGTAGATTCGGCTGATCACCATATACAGAGCTCGAAGAGGCATAGACAAGGCGTTTAACACCGTTATCCCTTGCCGCGATAAACAGATTCAGGGTGCCATGGACATTGACCTCATCGTAAATAAGCGGATCCTCCACTGAACGCGGTACAGACCGCAAGGCTGCCTGATGTATAACATAATCAACTCCCTTAGTAATCCTCCTAAGCAGGTCAATATCTCTGATATCGCCTTCTATAAACTCTAGATCATCTATCACCTCAGAAAGATTCTCCTTATTCCCATAACTGAGATTATCCAGGACAATCACATTATGGCCATCTTTCACGAGTCTCACTGCTATATGTGAGCCAATAAAACCTGCTCCTCCAGTAACCAGATACTTAGCCATTGCTCCTCCTTACAGCACTAGTCCAATATCCCCTTGGTACTCGGGATATCTTTACCTTCTATACGCACAGCATCCCGCAATGCCATACCAAACGCCTTGAAGATCGCCTCCATACAATGATGAAAGTCCCTGCCTCGCAAGAGGTCTATGTGAATATTGGCCTTCAGATGATTTGCCAAGGCCAGGAAAAACTGACGCGCATAATCAAACGAGTAGGCCTGAATACTGTTATCCACCCCTGCGACAAAGACATTGAATGCAAGATAAGGCCTGCCGCTTATATCTACCACCGCCCTCGCCATCGCCTCATCCATAGGCATATAGGCACTGGCCACCCGCCTTATCCCGACCTTATCACCCAAAGTATTGGCAATGCACTGCCCCAGGACAATACCAATATCCTCATTGAGGTGGTGAATATCTATCTGTACATCCCCCCTGGCCTCCAGAGCAAGAGATATATTCGCAAATCTCGCAAAGAGCTCCAGCATATGAGATAGAAAGGCTATATCCGTATCTACTTTAATCCTACCCGGATTGTCCAGCTCTACCCTACAGGATATATCCGTCTCCCTAGTCTGCCTCTTTACTTCCCCTATCCTATCCATAAAAGCTCCTCCCAATCTCACACAATTGTAAGGAAAAAATCAGGCCTATAAAGTATACCATAGGCCAACCCTATATAATAGAGAAGATTTCATCACTTATAAAATACAATCCACAACTAAAAAACCCATCCAGATCTCATCCCAACAATGCTAACGGTAATCTTCAATATGCCCCTTTGCCTCTGATAACCACCCATATTGTCTTCGCCAGTATCATCAAATCCAGCCACAGAGACCAATTAAGCACATACCAGACATCCGTTTCAATACGGAACTTATAATCTGTATCACTCCTGCCAGAGACCTGCCATAGCCCAGTAATACCAGGACGGACCATGAAATAATAGGCAGCATCCTTCTTGTAATGCCTGTCTATCTCATCCTGCGTTACCGGACGCGGACCAACCAGTGCCATGTCGCCTTTGAATACATTGAACAGCTGTGGCAATTCATCTAACGATGTCCTGCGCAAAATCCTCCCCAAAGGTGTTATGCGCGGGTCATCACTTAATTTATGTGTCTCCTGCCACTGGCGCGCCTTTTCAGGGTCGTTTTTCAATATCTCCTTTAACCTATCATCGGCATCTTTATACATCGTCCTGAACTTATATACAAAAAATACCTTCCCACCATAGCCTATCCTTCTCTGTTTATATATAACAGGGCCTTCGGAACTTCGTTTTATTAGATAGGCAATAATCAAAAACACTGGCCATAACAATAATATTGCCACAAGCGATAAGACTATATCTATGCTCCTCTTTATAAATCTGTTTCTAAAATACATAAGATTATTTCTCAAATGAACAAGTAAAATATTGTCCATAAATGGAGGAATAATCTCTGCATTCAACAGGGAAAGGCCCTTTATCCCCGGCATAAATAGGACCTTATGCGAAGATAGATGTATCTCATTCACAAGACTGATTAATTTATCCTCAGAAACATCCGGCAAGCCTATCATTATCGTGCCCACATCCAATATACGAGCAATCCTTTTAAAATTCTTAATCCCCTTAAACAGCCTAAACTTGCGGCCGTTTAGCTTTATATACCTGTCAGAAGGGTTATCATCAATAAAACCGACGATGTTATATCCCATTGCGGGCTCTTTTAATATATAAGAGGCACCTGCCAGGGCCATATCATTTGCCCCTAAAATCAGAAGATTATCCCTGTAAATTCCCATACTATTCAAAAATGCCCTTGCTATATACCTAATAATAGGAAGAGAAAGCAAGACAATAAAAAACCATAGCATCAGAAATGCCCTTGATATATCGTAAATCTTAAGCGCACTAATAAAGGCAAACAACAATATCTCTGCCCAGAAAAGGCTTTCTATGCTGTTTTTGATATCTATCCAAAAAGGTACCCTCTTTATATAAACACCCCTATATATATCCACCAAGAGAACCAAAAAGAAATAAAGAAAAGGCAGAAAATGTATCTCCGAATAACTTACATGCCAGTGACCAAAGAACTTACGCAGGACAAATGCCACCTCAAATGCCAGAAATATACTTATAAAGGTAGAACAAATTAGGATAAAGAAGAATAGCAATTTATTAAATATAGGCCGCACCATCCACCTCGATTTAACAGGATTAGGCAATAACCACCTTAACAGTTAATAATAGCACATATATCCAGCATAGGAAAGACATCCGGGTATGAACACAGGAACTTACTCTATCATACAAATAGTTGGGAATAATTAGTATTCTTAACTATCCCCACACCTCTTCACGAATATCCTGTTCATCATAGACAAGAAGGCATAGGTTGAAAAATATACAAACCTCTCTAATCCAATGCGTTTCCCATCATTATATTCGTATTCACTCAATAACATAAACACCTTCTTCGCCATTGGTAACTTTGATTTTGAGATAGAAGTCAGTGAATGGCGGTAAAAGACCAAAGGGAGGTCTATAAGCACACATTTCTCCGTCAACTCCAGGAGCTTAAGCCAAAACAGATAGTCCTCAACCGCGCGATAACGTATATCCTCTTTAAAAAACAGGCCATTATCTCTTATTAGAGACAAATTAATCAAGGCAGAAGACCCGCTTATAATCCTATTTTTGAACAACATATCCCTATGCGAATACTTCTTGATAGGTATATTGGCAAAATTTCCCTCAATTGGCTTCACAAATATAGCATCTTCATCTACAAAATGGCATACTCCTGTGGCAACAAAGTTATATCCTTCATTTAGGGCTATGGAAATCTGCAATTTCAATTTTTCAGAATGCCAGATGTCGTCTGAATCAATGAACGCCACATAATCACCTTCCGCCATTTTTAACCCAATATTCCTCGGAATAGCTGGACAACCTGCATTTTCTTTTAAAACATAATAGGATATGCGATTATCCTGTTCTCTAAATCCTTTGATTATTTCTACAGAATTATCAGTAGAAGAATCATCCACTATCAATAACTTCCAATTCTGATATGACTGATTAATGATAGATGAAATGCTTGTCTTTAAATAATCTGCCCCGTTATAATTGGGCATAATGATATACACCAGAGGATTAGCTTGCATATTTATCGGACTTAGTGTCAAACGTCCCTCGCCACAAATACTTAGCCAGGGTCTTAAATCCCCTTAGATTCCGCTTAAACTCATCAAAGTTTGTCAATGACTGCTTTAGTTTATACAAAAGATACTTTGGCCGAGTATAAAACCGCTTTCTGGCATAATCACAGAATTCAACCAATTCCCTATTGGATATATCAGGGAGATTTACAACGCTATTGTGCAGGCCTTCCTCTGTTATCCACTTGGAAAAATCTTCAGTAGCAAGCCATCCCCTTCTTTTGGCCTCTGCGTATGCCCTTGTCCCAGGGTAGACCATAATCGGGAAAAACTGCGCTGTATCAGGCATAATCTCTATTGCCAGATCCAGGGTTTTCTGCATACTTTCCCTTGTCTCATCCAGGTTGCCCACCATAAAACATCCGTGTATCATAATCCCTGCCTTGCGACACTTATCAACAAACGGCTTTGCCTTATATACAGAAGTTCCCTTATGCATCTTCTTAAGTACATCCTCATCACCGCTTTCAAACCCAACACAAAAGAGCCTTGCCCCTGCCTTTTTTAGCTTTTTAAAAAATTCTAGGTCAGCATCAACATCATATCTGGAATTAGCATCAAACGGGATCTTATTGCCCGCCTTTATAAGGGCATCGGCCAACTTTTCTGTCCGTTTAATATCTACAATAAAGGTATCATCCTCAAGCATAATAGACTTGACCTCAGGGAAGTTTTCCGCAACATATTTAAACTCAGCAACTACATTCTCTATAGAGCGAAACCTTAACTTATGGCCGCTAAATGTCTGCGGATAAGCACAAAAATCACATTGATAAGGACAGCCCCTACTCGTATCAAATACAACAAGAGGATATAAGGAGTGGCCATAGAAATAGTCCCTTATATTCAAAAACCTCTTGTAAACAGAGGTAACAAAAGGAAGTTCATCCAGATTTTCTATCAAGGGCATCGGCTCATTGTAGATTATCTTTCCATCACCATTACTCCAGACAAGCCCTTTGACATCCGAAAACTTTAATTTTCCCTCTATTGCCCTCAGCCAATCACGGACAATATAATCGTATTCTCCTTTGGCAATGAATCTCAAATTCTTTGACATCTTGAATGTCTCTTCCGGCATAGCCGAGACATGCCTACCAACTGCAATAATAAAAAGGTCAGGATTCTCATCAATAAGCCTGTCAATTATTCCCAAATCATTTACAATACTGGGGGTCGAGGTATCACACACGACCGCATCGAATTTCTCATCCCTCACATAGGCAAAGATATCCTTAACAGGGCAACTTTCGGCCGGGCCATCAATGAGCATAACATCATGCCCCTCTTTTATCGCTACCCCTGCCGCATAACTGAGCCATTTGGGATAATAGAAGGTGCCACTCTTTGTAACTGCAGGACTCCTCTGCTCCCGCGAAAACCTCGGCAAAAATGGGGGGTTGAGGAATAAAACTTTCATAATATTACCTTGTCAGCCATTATAATCGAGTTATCCCACATTTACTACTGAAACGGAGTTTAGATGTTCATTCAATAGATTTGCAAATTTTTTGACGTTTTCCTTATCTAAAGAATATAACTCCCCTTCCATACTAGAGAGATAAACCTTTGCAAAAAACAAATAATCTGGATTTACCGAAGTCTTTTGCCCCAGGTAGCCCAGAAAATCTCTAACATCTGATATCTTTATAGCATTTACTGAATGCTGATAATATGTCTTACCCAAGACAAACACACGTCTTCCTTGCATAAGGGCCTCTGCTCCTACTTTGGAATTTATTGTAATAATTTCTTGGGCATTCTTTATCAAGTTATAGGAATTCTCGTGAGGGAAAATCAATCTTACATTTTTATTCTGCTTTAACACTCGTTTTAATTCATAATAATTATACGCACCAACAGATGCTGGATGCTCCTTTATATACAATTTATATCCATAAGGTAATATAGATGCAATATACTCTACAAGCGCAATTTGATTTAGATATTTAGGCTCCCTTACTGTAAGCTGAAAATCCAGAGGCACATGTAAAGGGAAATATATATATTTGTCATTTTCATAATCAGGCTGAGAATATAATTTCTTTTGTCTTATGCTGTTTATAAACATAGAAAAATGCGTCTTTACCTGATTTAGAATAGCATCATATTCTTCTTTTTCTCCTAATATATATTTTGAATAGAGCTTCCCAATAAATCTCTTGATATAACGGCCCTGCAGAAGCCTTTTTATGCCAGAAGAAAAGTTCTCTTTATCTTTTATCGGGACAACGATGGTCTTTTCCTTATTGTAATTCTCTAAATATTGCTCAATAAAAGCGATATCTTCTTCTCGAGGCTCAATATCTTTTAATATGACATCCATACTGTTTAGATTAAAAAACAATCTCCCCTTATACATAGATGGCTCAAAGAATATATGGTCTACTCCTTTATGCCTGCAATTGTAGAATAAAGACATAGGCGCAATAAACCCTCCCAGTTCCTGTGCAACAAGGCTTATTTTATTTTCGTATAATATCCTTTCAAAATATCTATCGTAGGAAATCAATTTTTTTATCAAGTTGTCTTCGTCATATCTGGCAAATGTATATTTTTCGTGCAATAACAACGGACGAATATCTTTTATTTTATATTTCTGCCTTACATACTCTATATCCTGTTCTGAAAACGAATCAACAACTTCTCTCTCTTTATGCAGACTAAAAACCCTATATCCGCGCCTTTTTATGGCCCTATCTCCGGGCTCGTAAAATGTAATAAAAGCAATAGATATACCTCTAGAGATTTTCTTCAACTCATCTGCAACTGCCAAGAAGAACCCGACTTCCCTGGGTGCAATAACAGCAAAAACGAGATCATAATGATTTCTTAGTTGTATCATCTCCGCCCTACTCTGTATTTTCTTACAATTGAATAAGCTACAATAACCAGTAATAACTTAATAAAAAGTCTAAGTGTTGGAAATTGTCCCTGATAGTATAACATACTAAATGCATAAAATATAAAGAAGAAAAAGATAGCATAAAAGATATGTCCTAGAGCTACATAAAAAACCATCTTATACGCTGACCAAACATAAAAAATTGCTCCCAAAAGGACAATCGCAAATACCCCAAAACGTCCAAACATTTCCATTAAAATACCAGGATACGCATCCGTAAAACCACATTGTATATTCAGGACTTCAGGGCCCCTTGACTTATACATCAGATAGTTTACGGATGGATTTGCATCCATAGGTAGTTTATTTATCAAAACTTTATCAATCGCCTCCAGTTTATGTTCGTCTTTTTTAAAGAATACCCGATCAGTGGCATCATAGTTTAATTGATTAGGAGCTATAAAGAGTCTGTGGAAAAGAAAATACTTTAAGTAACTAAAAGAATAACCTCTATTTACCATATAGACGCGATATAAAG
>JALVWL010000143.1 GCA_027034965.1 Candidatus Omnitrophota bacterium | reverse complement strand
AGACAGAGGAGGTATGTGATGTTCGATTTTCTGAGAAAGTTGGCGGAGAATCCGAAGAGACTGGAGGTTCTCGGAACTGGTGAGCAGGTAAGGGATTTCTGTTACGTTAAGGATTGCGTCGAAGCTTTTATTCTCGCAGCAGAGAAGAACGTAGCAGTGGGGGTTGTGTTTAACATAGCCGGAGGGAATCCAATAAGCATAAGGGACTTGGCGTATCTTATGGTTAAGATGCTTGGTTTGGATGGTCAGACGGAAATAGTGTTCACTGGTGAGAGTTGGAAGCTTTATGTGGATATAAGCAAGATAAGGAGTAAGTTGGGGTTTGAGCCAAAGGTTGGATTGGAGGAGGAAATACTGAGGCTGAAAAGGTAGTTCAATGAGAGTTATTCAATGAAAGTTAACGAAAGGGGTTGGCATGGATGAAGGTTGTCTGTCTATCATTCTGGTACTATGATTATACAATTCAATTAGCGAATTCTATATCTCAGCATATTGATAAACTAATGCTTCTATTACCGAGTTGTATTCTAGAGAGTATTTAGATGGGGCAATACAAAATGGAAATCCTGAGTTATACTGTTTTACGCATCCTAAGAGGTATATTCACAAGAAGCTTCCAATTAGTATAAGAGAAATATTGAAAAAAATAAAGGATTTTAGTCCAGATTTAGTTCATGTTCAAGCATCTAATCCGCTCATCTGCCTATTACTATCTTTAATAAAGAGAAGATTTCCAGTGAGAAGATTTCCAGTAGTAGCTGAACTACATGAGAGTGTCAAGAATAGGGATAAAAAATAAATAAACTAAATAAAAGATATGCAACCCACACTAAGCCCAGTTGGTAGACTGCGTCAAATCTACAAAAGTCTTTCGAAGGAATAAGAAAAATATGGAATTAAAGGTATTAGCAGCTCTACTATACTTCTTCAGTCTTTCTTTGAGGAAGACGAGTGAATTCTTATCCCTCTTTGAGGGGATAAGTCATGAATCTGTGAGAATATACTACCATAGGATTAAGAAGGTTTTAAAGTGGGAAAGAGGAAGAGAAGGCTTATTGCAAGAGGCTCTAAAATATTGTGAAAACAAGCCTGAAGTCGTAGTTGATAGGGGATTCTGGTATCTGTGGGCTTTACAAAGATTGGGATTGAAATACAGACACGAGACGTTTGGAGAGAGAAATGTTGAAGGATTCTTTTCGAGGTTTAAGGAGAGGACGAAGAGATTCTGGAATAGATTTCCTTAAAAGTTCTTTCGAATGCAGAGCTGGTTGGAGAGTTTTGTAGCATTCTATAACTACTGGGGGTAGTTATCTTGACAGTATCGAACTACATGACTTAAAACCGCATGTCGGAGAAGAAAGTATCTTCTATGAGATGGTTCTCTCATTTAGTAGGAAATCGGATAAGATGATCGTTCATGGCCAAAAAATGAAGGAAGAACTAGTGAGAGAATTTGGTATAGATAGGAATAAGGTAAGTTCTATAATTTTGGGGAACATGAAGTAAAACCATTTCTGAAGTATTATCATGAGGTAAATAAAATACAGGAAAACAATAATACAATTTTATTTTTTGGTCGAATTGTAAAGTATAAGGGATTAAGATATCTAATTAAGGCGAAAAGTACAATCACGAAAGAAATACCTGATTGCAGGAAATGGTGACCTAAGAAAAACAGTAGGTGACGATTTAATAAAATGTTAGAGAAGAAATCATTCATCGTGATAAATAGATATATCCCATATAGAGAAGGAGCAAAGTTATTCCAAAGATGTAGTGTAGTTGTTTTGCCATATATTGAAGGTTCCCAAAGTGGTGTGGTCTTTCCTGCATATGCTTTTAAAAAGCCAGTTGTTGTAACGGATGTAGGCTCTCTTCCAGAGATTGTTGATGATGGTATCACTGGTTTTGTAGTGTCACCAAGAGATCCAAGAGCTTTAGCTGAAAAGATTATCTTACTACTGGAAAATGAGAAACTAAGAAGAAAGATGGGAAAAAATGCTTATAAGAAATTGAAAACGGATCTATCTTGGGATAAAATTAGCGAAATTATTGAGATTTATGAGGAGACTTTAAAGGAGGTGACAATTTGATAGAGATTCTTAGAGCAATTTTACCGTCAAATGTTCGTGAAAAGTTGGTAGGCTAATGGACAGGTATCCACTATTATTCTTCTTATGTGGGTTATATTCAGAATGCTTATTATTCCCTTATTTGATAACAAATTTTTAATTATTTCACCAAAGGTAAAATGTAAAGTCAGGAATAAGGGCTGGATTATCCTTCAAGAAATATGGAGAGATAATATC
>JALVWL010000142.1 GCA_027034965.1 Candidatus Omnitrophota bacterium | reverse complement strand
GCAGGAGCCAGGCCCGCAGCTCTTTGGGAGAGATCTTCTCCACATCCCTATGGACATAGACCTTTCCCTTGACATCTACAAAAATCCCCCTCCTGGCCAATATCTGGCGCACATCCTCGGCAGTTAGCAAAAGCTCCTCTCCCAGTTGCGGCGACGGCATAAGCACGATATCCGCCATCTCCCTATCTACCTGCTTGGCAATCGAGGAAAGTCTTACCATATCCGTTGTCACAATCGCCTCGGGTTTTAAGATAATCTCAGCCCCCCACCCAGGAAACAGAAACAATAACATAACCCCAAAGGCAAGCACCCATATTATCTCCTTAACTATACGCCAGCTCATAAGTTACCTCTTCAGTGTATTTGCTATCTGTAGCATCTCATCCGCGGTCTGCACTGCCTTGGAGTTCATCTCATAGGCCCTCTGGGCAACTATCATATTCACCATCTCATCGACTATCTTTACATTGGACATCTCGAGCAGCCCCTGTCGAATCCTGCCAAAACCATCCTCTCCAGGGGTACCGGTAATCGGATCCCCTGAGGCCTCAGTAGGCACATACAGATTCATCCCTATCGCCTTAAGGCCTGAAGGATTTATAAACTTCACCAGCTCTATCTGTCCCAGCTGTTGAGGGGTTGTCTCGCCCGGAAGGGTCACGCTAACTGTACCGTCTATACCTATCGTTATCTCCTCGGCATCCTCAGGTATCGTAATCTGCGGCTCCAGGTACATCCCCTCTGAATTTACTAGATTACCTTCCTGGTCTAACTTAAAGGTCCCATCCCTGGTATAGGCTATAGAGCCATCTGGCATCGTTATCTGGAAAAAGCCATCCCCCTCTATTAACAGATCCAGGGGATTTTCCGTATTCATAAAGTCTCCTTGTGAAAACTGTTTGGCAATAGCAACGACCCTGGTCCCATGGCCAAGCTGTATACCCGTCGGCACAACCTGTGTCCCGGCAACCGGTGTCCCTGGCGCCTTTATCATCGTATAAAGGAGATCCTCAAAATCAGCTCTGCTCCGTTTGTAACCTGCTGTATTCACATTCGACAGGTTATTGGAGATAACATCCACATTTGTCTGCTGAGCCGCCATCCCGGTTGCAGCCGTCCATAATGCACTTATCATAATCCTCTCCCTCCTTTATCCTTAAAGTCGCGGCACTTCCCTCAATACATTTCCCAGCAACTCATCTACTACCTTTATTGCATTGGCCGAGGCCTCGTAGGCCCTGTGGGCCTCTATCATATTCACCATCTCCTTCACAGGATTGACCGTGCTGTCCTCTAAATAGCCCTGATTGACCTGATAATTGGCTGCATCAAATCCCTGATATTCAGAGGAAAAGTAATTTGCCCCTTCCTTTCTGAGACGATATGGTCTGGGAAAGTCCTTTATCTGCAACCTATCAACCATCTCTCCGTCAACAATAACCTCTCCAAGAGAATTGACCCTAAAATCCGTTCCCTTGACCTGAATAGGTCCATTTGACCCAAGTACCCGATTGCCTTCTTGCGTAACCAAAAAGCCCTCACTATCCAAACGAAAATTACCTGCCCGAGTATAAAGCTCCCCCTTGGGTGTCGCCACCACAAAGAATCCATTCCCTGATATCGCTAGGTCAAACCTGCCATCCGTCTGCCGGAGCGGCCCCTGTCCTACCATCGTTGCAACCCTATCTGGTCTGACCCCATAAGAGACCCTCCTGGCCTCCAATCCGCCTTCTGTCAACACAGCCGAAAATACTGTAGAGAAATCACGAAACAAAGGTTTATCTGCTTTATATCCCACTGTATTGGCATTGGCAACATTGTTGGATATAACATCCAGCCTCGCCATCTGAGATATTGCTGATTGTGCTAGTAATCCTGCTATCCTTAACATAGGCCACCCATAAAAGGGTATGCAAAAGATGTGCCAAAATAGGCGGATTACTTTATTCTTAATACCTTGCGGGAATTAATATGCTGCCACTCTGCATCAAAGATGGGCTTGCTTTCGAGAAAGAGGCTTACATCTGGCTGGGCCTTTTTATCAAGGAGAATAACATCTCCTTCCTTCAACTCTGCTATGTGCTTTAGTTCCAGTTTGACCTTCTCCAGGACACCCCTTAGTTCGGCTGGACAGACAAGTAGATTATTTTGCCACTTCTCCTTTAATTCCTTTCTGGAAACCTTCCCGGCCTGGCGCTTCAATAGATTTGGAATCAAGGGTTCAAGAAAATTTATGGGATAACAGAGGCTCAATATACCAGCGGCATCCCCCATCTTCATATCAAAACAGACCAATAAGACCAGCTCATTCGGCGCTAAGACC
>JALVWL010000141.1 GCA_027034965.1 Candidatus Omnitrophota bacterium | reverse complement strand
GTTGAGATAAATTCGACCTTTTACCGAACCATATTTCCCAATATAGTCAGGTCCTGGTATAACAAGACACCCGATAACTTTAGGTTTAGTGCAAAGGCCCCCCGCTACATTACCCATATACAGAGGCTTAAGACCAGCCCAGAATCCCTAAGTAAATTCTTTTCATCCTTGTCAGATCTAAAGGAAAAACTCATCTGTATACTCTGGCAACTCCCTCCTTCCCTGAAAAAAGATATTGGCCTCCTTAAGTCATTTCTAGACCTCTTAAACGAAGGCGGCTATCTGAGTAGATATATCAATGCCATTGAGATGCGTCACAAATCCTGGTTTAATGATAAGGTGTATACCATATTGGAAGACTTTCACAGCCCCTTGGTATGGTACGATGCCCCAGAGGACAAATATCCCAGAACACCCAACATATCTACAGGTTCAGTGATCTACCTGCGCTTTCACGGCACAACCCAGCTCTACAAAGGCAAATACAGTGAGAGTCAGTTGAGACAATGGCTAGATAGGATAAGGCATCAGGCTGGAATAAGACTCATCTTTGCCTACTTCAACAACGACTACCAGGCAGATGCCATAGAGAACGCCAAAATGTTCAGACAGATGTTGCTCACCTTGCAAGGGCCTAGTTAGCCATCAATATGAGCCGCATCCAGGGGTGGTCGTTTTTTGTGCCAGGGAGTGGCCTGTTCATAGGCATACGCCACCCTAAACATCGTCTTCTCGTCAAATGCCCGTGCAATAAACTGAACACCTATAGGCAGCCCTTCATTGTTCAGCCCACAGGGTAAGGATATCCCTGGCAGGCCTGCCAGGTTAACGGATATCGTAAAGATGTCTGATAGATACATAGACAGCGGATTATCCAGTTTCTCTCCCAGCTTAAATGCAGGAGAAGGAGAAGTAGGCGTCATTATCACATCCACTCCTTCGAAGGCCCTTTCGAAATCCTGTTTTATAAGGGCGCGCACCTTCTGGGCCCTTAGATAATAGGCATCGTAATAACCGGAAGACAATACGTGTGTGCCAAGGATAATCCTGCGTTTTGCCTCTGCACCAAAGCCTTTCTCCCTGGTCCTGAAATACATATCTACCAGATCCCGTCCCTCTACCCGCAAACCATACTGTACACCGTCAAACCTTGCCAGATTAGAACTCGCTTCAGCAGTAGCAATTATATAATACACTGCAACGCAATATTTGGTATGGGGCAGACTTATGTCAACAATCTCTGCGCCCAGGTCTCTTAGAACGACCTTTACATTATTGACGAAGTGCCTGACTTCTGGATCTATTCCCTCCGCAAAATATTCAACTGGCACTCCCACCCTTAGCCCCTTCAATGATGTATCTAGATAAGAGAGATAATCCTCTACTTCTATATTAGCAGAGGTCGAATCCATTTCGTCATAACCAGCGATTACCTTTAAGATCAGGGCTGAATCCCTGACACTATTGGAAAACACCCCTATCTGGTCAAGGCTAGAGGCAAATGCAATAAGTCCATAACGAGAGACCCTTCCATAGGTAGGTTTTAGGCCTACAACTCCACATAACGCTGCAGGCTGACGAATAGAGCCACCAGTATCCGAACCTAATGCCACCGGAACCATACCCGCTGAAACAGCCGCCGCAGAACCGCCGCTAGATCCTCCAGGCACACGCTTAAGGTCCCAGGGATTCTTTGTAGGATAGTAACAGGACGTTTCACAAGAAGAACCAAAGGCAAATTCGTCCATATTCGTTTTGCCAATAAGAACAGCGCCTGCCTCTTTAAGCCTCTTTACTACCGTTGCATCGTACATAGGCCTGAATCCCTCAAGGATCCTTGAACAACAGGTAGTCAAGCGGTCCTCTTCACATATATTGTCCTTAATTGCAATCGGTATCCCGTAGAGCTCTCCTGTCTCCTTTTGAGGGGATGCATCTGAATAGATCCCTTCAGGGGTAAAAGCATTTATCCTCTTATCCAAACTATTTATCCTATCCAGGAAGTAATCCCTGGTCAGCTTCCAATCATTCCCAGAACGAAGAATATCTTCTATAGTGTACATAACAACCTCCTGTCGATTGGAACGTTTTTTTTACTCCGCTAATTAAGATTTAGCATTCTAGCAAATATCGAACAAAAGATCCCTAATGCACTATGCTTTATATTTTACTACATCCGAGAACTATTTTCCTGATTTTCCTAAAGTATTGCCTTTGCCTCTTCCAAGACCCTATCAACCGCTATATCCCTGATACAAGCATAGTCCTTAGTGCATTCAGGCATCCTGAAATTCTTATAGCAGGGTCTGCAGTCTATCTCTGAGACCACTATGTGTATCCTATTGGTATCTCCCAGGGGCCTATAGACATCCTCTGGCACAGGCCCCATAATGGATATAAGTTCTGTTCCAGCCGCTGCTGATAGATGAGCTGGCCCGCCGTCATTTGTAATTGAAAGCTCCGCTAACTTCAATACGGATACTGTCTCCCTTATAGTAAGCCTGCCCCTGAAATCAAAGGCCCGTCTAGTACGTTGAAGCTCTATCGGCAATCCCATCATATCTCTATCCTTCTCATCGCCCATCACAAATACATAGATGGAAGGATCCAATAACAAGATCTTCAGGATTAGCTCTAAAAACTTCTCTCCCTGCCAAAGTTTTTTGTGCCTCTCCTTGCCCCAGCTAGCCCCACCACCTGGAAATACACAAACTATCCGCGCATTCTCATCTAACCCAAGATTGTAGAACAATAACCTAGCAAAGCCCTCTTCCTTTTCAGAAAGATATATCCGCACATCGTAATCCGTATAAGAGGCTTCATCCCCAGGGGCAATCAATCCATAGAGATCGAAATAATAACTTGCCATATGGCGATTGATATCCATTATGAGTAGTTTCTTAGACAAAAACATCCCTCGCGACTTGTAATCCAGACCAACCCTCTCTCTTATCCCTGCCAGGAAAAGTAAAAACGACAAGGTCCTGTTGAGCGTCAGATCTATGGCCAAATCTGCATGCACATTACAAAGTCGTCTAAAAAACTCCAGCTTTCTTTTTAATCCTTTTTTTATCTCATCTCTATCGTAGGGAATAATCTCATCCACGTAGGGATTGCCTTCAAGCACAGCCCTAGCACGAGAATTACATATATAAGCACAATAGGAGATATCCTGTCTTTCCCTCAGAGCAGACAACAAAGGGATAGAGAATAAGACATCCCCTATCCCATAAGGATTGAAAATAACTAAACGCCTCTTTTTTTGCCTTTTCACAAATTACTTTTCCGCTTTGTTGCCGGCGTTTTCTTCCTTTTGAGTTTGTAGTTTTGCAGTTATTACTGCCTCAGCAATTGGCGTGCCGTCATTGGAATATGTATAGCTGACCTCTATATCGTCGCCTGGATTTATGTCCTTCAATTGCATACCTATGTACTCGGTCTTATCATTAGTAGAAATGGTAATCACCTTATCCTCGTCATTTTCAAAATCATAATATGAGACGTCTATTGTCCCGCCTTCCAGGTTTACTGACTTGACTATACCCATTACCCATTCTCTTGCCGTGGCATCAGTCTTTGTAGCAGTTGATTGATTGGTGCTGTCATCTTTAGACATCTCTTCCGAAAAACCATAAGAAGATGCCATCACCAGGGTCAATCCACATACCAGTACAGGAAACAATCTCCTTAACATCTTTACACCTCCCCCGGTTATAACTGTCTTAATCTTCTCCTTCATTTTACAACAATATTCACCAATTTTTTAGGGACAATTATTATTCTATTCACGGACTTGCCATCTATATAGCGTTTAACTTCCTGTTTTGCTGCTTTCTCCAGTTCCTCCTTGCCTGCGTCCACTGCGGCTCTGATGTGGCCCCTTACTTTTCCATTAACCTGTATTACGTATTCAACAACATCTTCCTTCAGATAGGCCTCATCGTAATCAGGCCAGGGATGACTGTCAAGTGCCTCTTCCTCGCCCAGCCTCCGCCACATCTCCTCGCTTATATGTGGAACAAATGGATAAAGAAGTAGTATCATATTCTTCAAAGCCGCACCAAATACATTCTTGGCAACTCCCTTGGCCCTATACTCATAGAGTGTATTCACCAGTTCCATTATGCTGCTGACCGCTGTGTTGAAGTGGAAATCAATGTCCATATCCCTGGTTACCTTCTTTATCGTCGAATGGACCTTTTTCAGTACTGCTCGATTTGCGTCGCCCTGTCCCTCTTCAGGCATAGTGTCATATATATCCATAAGATTCCAGACCCTATTAAGGAACCTCCAGATCCCCTCAACTGCGCGGTCATTCCATTCAGCATCTTTATCAGGGGGACCTATAAAGAGTATATAGAGGCGCATGGTGTCTGCGCCATACCTATCTATCAGACTATCTGGACTGACGACATTGCCCTTTGACTTTGACATCTTTGCGCCGTCCTTCACTATCATTCCCTGTGTAAAGAGCCGGGCAAACGGCTCGTCAAACGATAACAGTCCCATATCATAGAGAACCTTTGTAAAAAACCGCGAGTACATAAGGTGTAGTATTGCGTGTTCCACTCCGCCGATATACTGATCTACTGGCAGCCACTTGTTTACCAAGGCACTATCAAATGCCTTATCCTCATCTCTGGGGGAGATATACCGAAGAAAGTACCAGCTGGAATCCACAAACGTATCCATTGTATCGGTCTCCCTCCTGCTCTTAGCCCCACAAGACGGACAGCTCGTATATAGGAAATCCTCAACATAGGTAAGGGGCGATTCCCCAGTAGGGCGGAACTCCTTTACATCTGGCAATATCACAGGCAAATCTTCTTCAGGCACAGGTACAACCCCGCACTTATCACAGTATATAATTGGGATGGGCGCCCCCCAGTACCTCTGGCGAGATATAAGCCAATCCCTTAACCTATAATTCACCTTTCGTCTGCCCCATCCATTCTCCTCAATCCAAGCAGCTATCTTTTCCTTGGCATCCTCTGAATCAAGGCCATTAAATTTACCTGAATTTACCATCGTTCCCCTATCTTCCCAGGCACAATCATTAAGATTGGCCTGGCTGTTGTAAATTACCTCGATTATCTTCAGATTATGCCTCTTTGCAAATTCCCAGTCCCTCTGGTCATGCGCAGGAACCGCCATAACCGCACCTGTACCGTATTCGGTCACAACATAATTACCAATCCAGAGAGGCACACGTTGGCCATTGACCGGATTAATCACATAGAGGCCTGTATCTATCCCTTTTTTCTCGGCAATCGAACCGCGGTCGATGTGGCGTTGCCTTAAAACCTCGTTGCTGAACGCCCTTATCTCTTGGGCGCGCGGCGATAATTCTAAAATCTTATCTATGTGCTGATAATCAGGAGCAATGACCACATAGGTTACACCGAATATTGTATCTATTCTGGTCGTGAAGCACCTTATCTTTATATCCGAACTCCCCAAGGGAAACTCTATCTCTACACCTTCACTCTTACCTATCCAATTTCTCTGCATAGTCTTGACCCGTTCAGGCCATTCCGTAAGCCTATCTATATCCTTTAAAAGACGCTCAGCATAATCAGTAATCTTGAAGAACCATTGTTCTAATTCTCTCTGTTCGACCAGAGTAGAGCAGCGCTCGCACTTGCCCTCAATAACCTGTTCATTTGCCAAAACCGTATTACAAGACGGACACCAGTTGACAGCCGCCTTTTTCTTATAGGCAAGCCCCCTTTTATAGAACTGGAGAAACAGCCATTGTGTCCATTTATAATAATCAGGCAAACAGGTGGTAATCTCCCTCTCCCAATCATAGCCAATTCCCCAGCTTTTTAGCTGTTCCTTTATCCTCTCAATATTCTTTAAGGTCCAGTCCCTCGGATGTATCCCCCGCTTAATAGCCGCATTCTCAGCCGGCAGGCCAAAGGCATCCCATCCCATCGGGGAAAGGACGGAATATCCGCGCATTCGTTTATAACGAGAAACAGCATCTCCAATCACGTAATTCCGGGCATGTCCGACATGCAGTTCAGCAGAGGGATAAGGAAACATCACTAGGGAGTAGTACTTCTTGTCCTTTGGCACTGAGGCAACATCTACGTTAAATATCCGCTTCTCTTCCCAGTATCCCTGCCACCTCTTCTCTATTTCCTTAAAAGGGTACCCCATACATCCTCCTGATATGATTATTGCGAATTATACATTCTTTATCAAGAATGAAGGATGAAGAATGGAGGATGAAGGAAAATTTTTTTATTAAATAAAATTCCTCCCTTCTCCATGATCCATTCTCAAAAATAATGCCGGGAGCCGGACTTGAACCGGCACGCCCGCAAAGGGGCGAGGGATTTTAAGTCCCTTGCGTCTGCCAATTCCGCCATCCCGGCAGTACGATTTCAAATTGGAGGTGGCGGCGGGATTTGCACCCGCGAATGACGGTTTTGCAGACCGTTCCCTTAGCTACTTGGGTACGCCACCATGAATTAAAGATTTTAAAGGAATAGCCGTCGTAAATCAAGGATTAATTCGCAGGTGCTACGTCTTTGATATCTACGGATACGCTTACAGGTCCCGATGGAAGAGGAGAACCAACTGATGATGTTGCCCTATCAACAGTTTTGTCCTCTCTACCTTTAGAAGTAATTTCCGTTTTTCCTGTCGAATCTTTTTTCTCTACTCCAAATTCCTTACCAGCATCACCACTTTTGTAAGAAAAATCTTTCCACATAACCTCTTTTATCCTAGGGCCTTTACCAGTTATTAGAAACAAGCCCACTCCTATCGGAACCCTATGTATAACATAAGTAAAACGGATAGTTTTTCCAATACCAATATCATTATCTATTCCCTCTGCCACTTGAGATATAGAATATACTGAAAGATTTCCTGCTTTGGCGAGTATGTTGCACATAAGCTTTGCTGCAATATACCCATGTAAAGAAATAAAACAAGGCTTTGAACCGGGCATATACCTTTTGAGGGCTTCTAGATACTCTCTTACCACTAAATATGAAGTATCTTTAGGATGCGGTGTTGTCTGAATAAAGAAAAATTTATTGGGAGGCATTATATCTGATATCTTTTTAATATTCTCACAAAGAGCTGCAGAAGATACAATAACCACTGATGGCATTTTCCTGGCATCTATATTATCTGCAAGTCGTTTCACAAAATTGTATGTAGATTCAGGATCCATAACTATTACTATCACATCCGGCCAGAATTCAATTAATTGTGTTACTGCCATTTCATTACTTATATCAACCAATATTGGCCTCAAAGCATACTCAGATAATTTTTCCTCTAAAACTCTTTTAACATATTCAGCAAAATAGGAATCATCATATACAATCCCCCAGTTATGGGTATGTTTTTCAGTGACAAAATAAGAAAACAAGATATCGGCCTCATCTTTATAAGTAGGGTCTATAGAATAAATCATCTCCCTGAGATTCTCTTTTATAAACCTGCCCCCATTTAAAGGAAAAAACAATGGAATCTCTATTTTTTTTCGTTCAATATAATCCACTACACTATTTGTACAGTCAGGCCCGACATAGCCAGCTAAAACATCGGCTCCCCAGCTTAAAAGTTCCTTAGTCTTTTCAACGGTCTTATTAGGATCACCTTTATCATCTAATATCTTCCATTCAACTTTTTTACCATTTATGCCATTATTTTCTTTATTTACCTTTTTGAAATACGCCTTCCAACCGTCTATATAGACCTTACCAACTTTTCCATACTTTCCAGACAAATCACAAGATATCCCAATTTTTATGCTTTCTTTTTCCTTCGCATACAATGGTACAGATGCCAATAGAAATAATACTATTAATAAAACTCTTCTCACTACTACTCCCTCCTTGTGTTAAGGGATTACAACTTAAATCTATCCACTTGGGACTTTATTTCGTTTACCAGATTTGCAAGAGATTCTACGATTTGACGCGAAGAAGAACTTATCTCAGATGCCTGATTAGACAGAAGCGTTATCCCCTCTATGCTTTGTGTTATCTCTTCCGTGGCACGGCTCTGCTCACGAGTCGCGTTCGCAATCTGACTTATCATTGCACTGACAGTATCTGTTGACTGCTCAATCTCAGTTAAGGCCTGAGAAGATGCGGTTGCCAGTTCTTTACCCTTTTCTACCTCTTCCCTGGTCTCATCCATAGCAGAAACCGCATCCTTTGTCTCCTGCTGAATAGTCTTTATGGTATTGGCAACTTCCTTGGTGGCCTGAGATGTGCGCTCTGCCAGCTTTCGCACTTCATCAGCAACAACTGCAAATCCTCTTCCCTGTTCACCAGCGCGCGCAGCCTCTATCGCTGCATTTAATGCCAACAGATTTGTCTGGTCAGCAATATCGTCAATTACACCAATTATCTCACCTATCTGGGCGCTCTTTTCGCCAAGGCTATTTATCTTATCTGATGCCCGTTCAACTACCTGAGAAATCGTATTCATACCATCCATTGTCTGGCTAACTACATCCCTTCCGCGTTTTGCTTTATCTGATGCCTCATCGGATACCTGCACTGCAGAGTCAGCATTGTTTGCAATCTCAGCCACGGTAGAATTCATCTCCTCAACAGCAGTTGCCACCCGTGAGACGTGATCATTTTGCTCTTTTGCTGATTGGTCGACCTGTATAATCTGATTCACCAGATCGTTCATCTGAGCAAGCAGACTATTAACACGGTCTTTTATGTCTCCTATCATTATTCTCTGGCTATCTATGAACCTGTTAAACCCTTTTGCTAAGTCACCTATTTCATCATTCGATTTTACATCTATATGTTTTGTAAGGTCACCTTCCCCAGAGGATATTTCATCTATTATACTAGTTATCTCAACAATAGGCCGTAGAGAAGAATTTATTGTCCACATAGATACAATGGACATAACAATTAACAACACCAGCGAAAGAACAAGCGTTTTTAGAACAACCCCAATTATGACCTTTTGCATATTAGTGGGATATAGATAGGCAAAAACAAAGCCGACCTTACCTGAAAAATCCTTCATGGGAATAAGAACTTCTATCCTATTATCTTCAAAATCCAACCTAGATACAACCTCTCCCTTTTTCAGTTGATCAAGATTTTGTTTTAGAAATTCCATAATATCGCTACCTTTTATACTATCATTAGTGTAAGTGGCTATTTCTGGTTTTTTCAGCCATGTCCAATTACCATCTTCTGTTAACTTTGCTAAAGAGAATATAGCCCATTCCCCACCAAGGACATCTTTAAATCCTTGCAATGTATTTTTATTTACTTTCATCCCTAACTCAACAGATCCCGTATGCCTTCCCATGTAAAATATAGGAGAAACAATTCTATACCCCCATCCACCGCGTCCAAGTTCAAATCCATATATCGGCCGTCTCTCCGAATTACACTTTAAAACCGTTTTTCTAAATTTTGATAGGTCATCACCATATTTACGCAATTTATGAAGTCTCAAGAAAGATGTAGCAGGTGGGGTATGAAACTGAAATTGAGCAACGCCCTTTTCTTTTAAAGATTTCCATAATGGAAGGGTATAAAATCTTAATCGTGCCCTCTGTCTAAGATACAAAGACTCTTCAATAATAGGATTACTCTTGATAGAATCAATAGCCAAAGATGCCACTCTACGCATACTATCAAATTCGCTGCGTATAATACCAGTAGCTAACTTTTCCCTATTTGCAACTTCTTTTAGTTTTTCTTCTTTGATATCGTGAAAGTATACAATACCATACAATACCTGGCCAATGATTAATACAAAGAGGATGCGACTAAATATCTTTATAGAAAGGCGCCCTTTTTTCATTCCCCCTCCTTAAAGTTATAAACGCCCCAATAAAAACTCAAATCTCAAAAATCAAAACCACAACATTCTATCAAGAATGAAGCAGGAAGAATGGAGAATGAAGGATAATTTTTAAAAATTAAAATTCCTCCCTCCTCCATGCTCCATCATTCATCCTCAATTCATCTTTTCCCATTCAAACCCAACTATATTTCTCTCTTGGGTGTCTATATTTATCCCTATCAAATATATTGCCTTATTCTGACTCTCGTATTTCTTATAATACTGCCTCTCTTTTATCTGCTTTATTGGGCTTTCTTTTGTGTCTACCTTTATCTCAAAGATGTATATCTTATCCTTCATTATC
>JALVWL010000140.1 GCA_027034965.1 Candidatus Omnitrophota bacterium | reverse complement strand
GAGAATGAAGGAATTTTTTATTAAGAAAGAAAAATAGCCTAGTAAATAAAAATCCTTCATGCTCCATTCTTCCTTCTCCATTCTCAAAACTTGAGTTGTAGTTTTTAGTTTTGCGTTTTGAGTTTTTAGTTTTTAGTTAATATTATTGAATAATTTGGGGATAAAATAAGACGCCCTTCATCTGACCTCTTATTCTAAATATCTCAGTTTTCTTTCATAATCCCATTGGGGATAATCCTTAAAAGGCACAAAATGTATATTGGCCTTTATTCTTTTTTTCAACCGTATTGTATCGGCCAGAGTCCTGGCATACAGGGAAAGGTCTCCTTTTATGGTATCTGTCTTCAGTTGAAAGAATATCTCTATTCCATCCAATCCCCTTTTCATTTTAAAGGCACCTGTACATCGATGGGGCAGTCCTTCTGCAGAATATAACAGATCCTTGACCTCCTCCACAGACAAACTCTCTCCACCTACCTCCAGATATCTGGGTTTCCCCCAGAGAAGACAGAGAGGCCAACGCAATAGCTTATCTTCTATGCCATAGCGGGCCACTGCCTCTTCATAACTCATTAGCCTTACTATCTCCTCTCCACCATATCTGAGCAAAGGCATCGCTGTATCAAACAACGTCGAGATTGCCAACCTACTCCCCAACTCTTCCATAAAAAACAGCTGCGGGCTGTATTGGAATACCATTGGATAAAATCCATAACCAAAATTCTCTTCACGGCGTATTATCTCTCGCCGCACCTGAACAGTAAAAGGCGTCTCAAAACATACATTAAGCCCTAACTCCGCCATACCAAAAGAGGAAAACACCTCCTTTATTCCAAAAGTCCTCTCGAGATATAGACGGAAGGACTCTGGGAAGGGTTCCTCCCCTATTATCAACTTTAAATCAGCCCCTTCTAGCGCCTCTCTGAAGCCCATCTCCAGCAGATTTTTCACAAAGGTATTGTCTCCTATTAAGATAATCTGACCAAAGTGTTTGCCAAACCGCCTGGCTACCTCTATTGCTGTATCCTCTCTCACGCTGGTATTTATCACAGAACAAAGAGAACTGGTTAGAAATATTCCCATCGACAATGTATTGATTATCAGCGTAGGTATCCTGACAACATCGAAAAACAGATCCAATAATAGGTCCTGCTGAAGCTCTGCGTAATCGAGTTCTCTTCTGGCAAGAACACCAAAAGAAAAAAGTCCGCCAGCCCCAGAGCTTGGAATAAGAGAAAGTGGTATAGGATGATTTTTATATCCGGGAAGGACAAAAGCCATCTCCCCTATACGGACCAATCTCTCTTTCTCCAAAACAGGCAATGACAGGAAGTCTTTATATGAAGATAGTGGATAGGCAATATCTTCTTCTTCTAAGAATCTCTGATATCCAGAGGATAAAGAAATAATACGATTTGCCTTCTTGAGTATAGAGGCAGGTGAAGGATGTATCCCTAATCGAGGAAGCCTCTGGCGAAACAACCACCTCAATAGATAATATTTCCACATAGGTTCAGCTCTTAAAATATTCATAAAACGCCGGAGCAGTCTCTAAGACCGTCCTTTCTGCATCCGGCAGGTATAAGATATAAGGATAGACTGTACCCATACACTCAACCGGGCCGCCTACCTGAGTAAACCTCACACCGGTTTTGGAGAGAAGTTTGTCTAGGGACCTCTCCATAAGTGCCGTCCACCAATTGATATTATTTGCCTTCGAGTACTTATAGGCAGCCTTATACAGACCAAAGACCATCGGCCTATAGCGTCGATTGTCCTTATTAGGATGATTATCCAAGTAACTGTCTACCTCGTAATAAAGGCTATCACCTTCTCTTTGTCTAAACCCCTTCGATATAACCAATCTAGAGATCTCAACCGCGTTTTCTTCTCTGAGGCGTCCCTTTAGATCTAAAGGTATATACTCCTCGATAGGGGCTGGCAATTTTGTGGAAAACATCGAAATAAGTCGCATATAACCAATCAAGAAATCCCCAGCAAAGGCCCCGAAGTGGACGGAAATCTCATCCCATTGGTCTAATTCTGTTTGGTCAGGATAATCCTCTTCCTTGATAAAACCGCATTCATAACAATATACCTGGAATCGCAAAGGTCCGGCAAGGCTTTTAACTTCCTCCAGAGAAAGCTGGCGAAAACAGAACGAAAGCCCCCCTATCTTTTCTATACTTTTATACATCTCCCCCATAATCACAGGTTAACATCCTTTTTATCAACTAGCAATAAAAAAATGGCGGTGACTGGACTCGAACCAGTGACGCCGCGGGTATGAGCCGCGTGCTCTGACCACCTGAGCTACACCGCCATATTGTAATTTTCTA
>JALVWL010000139.1 GCA_027034965.1 Candidatus Omnitrophota bacterium | reverse complement strand
GTGGGTGTTGTGGGCGATGATGTATATGGAAACACCCCCACGTGTGTGGGGACGACGGGCTGGATTTTGGATTTAATGACCCTACTGCAGAAACACACCCACGTGTGTGGGGACGACTTTTCCAGCTTAATATCCGAACGACCGAGCTCGGAAACACCCCCACGTGTGTGGGGACGACTATTTTGCTGCTAAGGGACAGGCTATACGTGCGGAAACACCCCCACGTGTGTGGGGACGACAGCAACATCTTGTGTTCTCTCTTTCACTTAACCACTACATATTGTATTTGGTCAAAATCCCATATTGTCAAAGAACCTCCTTTTCTACAATAAGCTGAAGCCCTGTTATAGCTGTTAACCGCTTTTTGGGCTCACCTAACATCCTTATTTTATATCCTGGTGGTTTTGGTATTTCCTGAAAAATTATAATACCAGAATCTTCTGGGCAGCTCTCTAATAGGTATTCCACCACATCGTCAGCAACAGAATCTTTAACCCCTGAGACAAAGACATTTGGCTTAGGTTCAACAAACCACAGCTTCATTCTTCCTCTTACAGCAGGAGGAAGATCATTTGCAACAACAACTACCACTATCTGCCTCCCAAGATAGAATCTATGTCTTTGACTATTTGCTTTAACAAATTCATTTCTATTGCTCTGCGACGAAATTCTTCTATAGCAGCAGATCTATCATATTGGCCGTAATATTCTTTTGTCAGGTAAAATGCCGTATCTATGCAGATATCTGCCTTGTATATGTCTGCCATATCGTATACAAATGGCAAAGGAGAACCAGAGTGTATAAATCCTACATGGGGAGTATAGCCTAACGCCCATATGACAGAACTAAGTATTCCATAAAGCATTGCGTTGCATATCGTAAGGTATTTATTTGTGACATCACTCAATTCCAGTTGGCCAGGGACATATCTTCTTCCTTTCCAGCCAACTTTGTATTCCTGCGCTTTTAATTCATATAAATTCCTTATCCTATACCCCTCCATTCCCATTAGCTCTTTTAACGTCTTATTGGATACATCATTGTCGGGGAATCTCATTGAAAAAAGTTTCCGCGCTATTTCGAGAGATCTTTTCTTGTCAGAGGCAAGCCGAATCTGTTTCTTTATATTCTTGGTATCTGCAGTTGGTGTTTCTCCAAAGGCATAAAAACGGAGGCTATCTTCCCCGACCCAACAGACCCTGCAATTAGAAGACGCCAACACCTTAACAGCCTCATGGGTAATAGAGGTTCCTGGCCCTAAAAATATAACCGACAACATAGCAGCAGGGATCCTTATAACCTCTCCATCAGCACTTATCCATTTGATACTACTATCGTCTATCTCTACTCTCCCATGCTCTAAATATATGAACGGATATTTATCCTTTACTTGCGGCAATATCTCTCTGGTAATTTTTATAAACAAACGATTTTCCGGCATTTCATTAACCTATTCGAAATATACTTACATATCGTGGCTTATACTTCTTAAATTTTCCAAAACTTACTGGAATATCATACAGCATAACAACATCGTCTGATTCTGGGGCTTTTCCTTCAATAATCTCTCTCTCAAATACATAGTTTTTATCCTCACAAATTTGCACCGCTCTATCCTTTGCCGCTTCTACACAATCATAAACTCCTTGAAAGACAAATTCAGACGGCACACACGCCTTTCTACCAAGATATACATCATACTTCGGGCAGATAAAAGCTGCTGTTACTTCTTCAATCATATCATCTAAAACTTCCCAAATAACAGCAAATGCCACATCCACTAAATAATACCGATATGTCCTACGAGTAGACGGTCTATTCTGCGGCTTCGTGCCATCCAATTTCTTTGGCATACATAACTTTTCCCAATCGTCCTTATCACTATATCCATTACCAACCATATGCAAGTCCTGAACAATGGAAATATCTCTTGAATCCTTTCGCCTGAAGCATAACACAGGGCTCATTTTAGTTTCAGCCAACAATCTCAAAAATTCCTGCTGCTCTCCCTTTTTCCCCATAGCAGACAAAAGCATGCCCGTAACAGCTGAACGTGTTGGGAAAAAACCTGTATCCTTGCGGTCAAACCGTGATTCACTTCCCCAAGATTGCAATGGACCTTCTAACCATAATAATAAATATTTCATTTTCCTAACTCCATAGATAATGCTTGCGTTAGATCTTTTATCAAACTATCAATGTTGTAATTTTTGTCCCAACCAAAATCAAACCTTTTTATCATGCCAAATAAACTGCCTGATAGTTTCTCCTTTTTATCAAGCAATTCGCGCATAGCCTGCTGACTTGGTTCCAGATAACCATTTCTATCCGATTGCACA
>JALVWL010000138.1 GCA_027034965.1 Candidatus Omnitrophota bacterium | reverse complement strand
TTACTGACCAGGCCAACATAGACAGGGTTATGCTCGAGCTGGACGGGACCAAGAATAAGTCGGCCCTTGGTGCCAATGCCATTCTCGGGGTATCTATGGCGGTTGCCAGGGCAGCTGCAAGTGCTCTTGAGATGGAACTGTTTAGGTACCTGGGAGGGACGAATTCGGTTGTCTTGCCCGTGCCTATGATGAATATATTAAACGGCGGTGCCCATGCTGATAATAATGTGGATTTTCAGGAATATATGATATTGCCTGCAGGTATGCCTTCCTTTAGCGAGGCGATGCGATGTGGTTCTGAGGTCTATTGGGCCCTGAAGGCCGTTCTGCACGAGAAGGGTCTGTCCACTGGAGTCGGTGATGAGGGTGGGTTTGCCCCAGACCTTTCAGACAATGAGGAGCCCCTGAAATTGATAATAGAGGCAATTGAAAAGGCAGGCTATGAGCCTGGCAAGGATGTCTTTATCGCACTTGACCCTGCCTCTTCTGAATTCTATCAAGACGGAAAGTATTATCTTGAATCAGGAAAGAAACAGATGAGCTATCAGGATATGGTGGAGTACTACGAGTCGCTCGTGAGCAAGTATCCTATCGTAAGCATAGAGGATGGTTTGGCAGAGGAGGACTGGGAGGGATGGCAGTTCTTCTGTAATAGATTGGGCGATAGGATCAGACTCGTAGGCGACGACCTCCTGGTAACAAATCCCGAGAGGATAGCCAAGGGGATTGAGCTGAAGGCAATGAACGCTGTATTGATAAAGCTCAATCAGATAGGGTCGGTCTCAGAGACCTTAAAGGCGATTGAGATGACCCAGAACGCCAGTTTTGCAGCGATAATATCCCACAGGTCTGGTGAGACCTGTGATACATTTATAGCCGACCTTGCGGTGGCGACCAACGCTGGGCTGATAAAGACCGGCGCCCCATGCAGGTCTGAAAGGCTTGCCAAGTATAATAGGCTCTTGGAGATAGAGGCACTGCTTGGCAAGGCGGCTGTTTATGCCGGCAGGAGCAGGTTCGTGAAGTAATCCTGGATGAACACTATAAACAGGAGGGATGAGTAATGGGTGTGAAGATCGGTATCAATGGATTTGGTAGGATCGGAAGGAATGTCTTTAAGGTAGCTTTAAAGAAGGGTGTAGAGGTAGTGGCCATTAATGACCTTACCGATGCAAAGACCCTGGCCCATCTATTGAAGTACGATTCGATTTACGGCAGATTCGATGGAACGGTTGAGGCAAAGGATGACTCCATTGTTGTCAATGGCAAGGAGATAAAGATAACCGCTGAAAGGGATCCCAAGAATATAAAATGGGCCGATTCAGGTGTAGATATCGTGATCGAGTCCACTGGCGTGTTTCGTAAGCGCGAACAGGCGGCAATGCACCTGGAGGGTGGTGCCAAGAAGGTTATCCTGACCGTTCCTGCGAAGGATAAGGTCGACAATACGGTGGTTTTAGGGGTCAACCAGGACACCCTTTCCGCTGACCAGAAGGTCATATCAAATGCATCCTGTACTACTAACTGTCTTGCACCTATAGCCAAGGTACTGCACGATAATTTCGGTATAATAGAGGGGCTTATGACCACTGTTCACGCCTTTACGAATGACCAGAGGATACTGGATCTGCCCCATTCAGATCTCAGAAGGGCAAGGGCCGCTGCGTTATCTATAATCCCTACTACTACGGGTGCGGCCAAGGCAGTTGGGCTGGTCATACCTGAATTGAACGGCAAACTCAATGGTATTGCAATGAGGGTGCCTGTACCTACTGGTTCTATTGTGGATCTGACGGTACGCCTTGAGAAGGATGCATCTGTAGAAGAGGTCAATGCCGCAATGAAGGCCGCTGCAGAGGGTGAAATGAAGGGCATCCTTGCATATTGTGAGGATCCGATAGTATCTTCGGATATAATCGGAGATCCTCATTCCTCTATCTTTGATTCTCTCAGCACGATGAAGATGGGAGCAGGATTCTTTAAAGTCCTGTCCTGGTATGATAATGAGTGGGGATATTCCAATAGGGTCGTTGATCTGGTAAATTATATTGTGGAAAAGGGCCTTCTGTAAGGCGAGTTTCTGGAGAATACAGGCCGGCGTAGCTCAATTGGCAGAGCAACTGACTTGTAATCAGTGGGTTGGGGGTTCAAGTCCCTTCGCCGGCTTTTATTTTATCCCAAATTATGTAATAGGGATTTGTGATATAATGGAACTCGTTGTAGGGCAATAGGAAAAGCTAAAGATAAGAATTCACCATGTGGTTAAACTAAAAACTAAAAACGCAAAACTAAAAACCACAACTCAAAGCTCAAAGCTGTTTTTAACATGGGATACAGAGAAAGCGGAGTTAAGGGA
>JALVWL010000137.1 GCA_027034965.1 Candidatus Omnitrophota bacterium | reverse complement strand
ATCCAAGACATTACAGATGATCCTGGCAACCTCTATGTTTCTCTTCTCACTCTCGCCACCAATATTGTAGGTCTGACCCGAATCGGCATTATGGAATACTATATCAATTGCCCTGCAGTGGTCCTCTACATAAAGCCAATCCCTTACATTCAGGCCCTGTCCATATATCGGGATCGGCCTATCCTCTAGTGCAGAGCGTATTATCGTAGGGATCAGCTTTTCTCTATGCTGCCTTGGTCCATAATTGTTTGAACAATTGGTTATCACGGTATTCATACCATAGGTATGGTGATAACTGCGCACGAGCATATCACTTGAGGCCTTAGAGGCGCTATAAGGTGAATTCGGTGCATAGGGTGAATCCTCTGTAAAATAGCCCTCATCCGTCAGACTTCCGTAGACCTCATCCGTAGATATATGGTGAAAGCGCGCATCTTCGAAGCCTTTTTTGATCTTGAAAGGCCCATCCATCCAGTAGCGGTATGCAGCATCCAATAAGACGTAAGTCCCTAGGACATTGGTCCTAATAAAGACACCAGGATTGACAATAGAATTATCGACATGAGATTCAGCAGCAAAATGTATCACAGCAGATATATCGTATTCTCTGAACAGGCGATTCACCAACTCTGCATCGCAGATATCACCCTGGACAAAGACATAATTTTCCCTGTCCTGCACTTCCTTCAGATTCTCTAAATCAGCGGCATAGGTCAGTAGATCCAGGTTTACTATCCTGTAGTCGTTATACCTATCCATAAGATAGATTATAAAATTGCTGCCAATAAAACCTGCACCGCCTGTGATAAGCAATGTCTTCATTCAAAGACCTCCGCATCCCTCAAAAGAGGCAAGCCAGCATCCTTATCCGAAAGGATAATCTCATCCTTATCTAGTGGCCAATCTATATTCAGCTCTCCATCAGCGTAGAATATACCCCTGTCGTGCTCCTTGGAATAGTAGTTGTCTACCTTATAGGCGACAATTGCCTCATCGCTTAAGACCACAAAGCCATGACCAAATCCCCTCGGGATAAATATCTGTCGCTTGGACTCATCATCAAGGACAATCCCTATCCAGCGGCCAAAGTTTTGACTTGACCTGCGCAGGTCCACAGCTACATCCCATACCCTCCCCTTAATCACGCGCACGAGTTTGCTCTGGGCAAAGGGGGGTAGCTGATAATGAATACCCCTCAAAACCCCTCTGCAGGACTTCGACTCATTATCCTGAACAAAATCTATATCCCATCCAATCGCCTCAGAGACAACAGATCTGCGAAAACTTTCAAAAAAGTATCCTCGCTCATCCTCGAATACATTCGGTTCAAACACAAATACACCCTTAAGCTCTGTCTCGAAATAGCGCATCAATCCTCCTCTATCAGAGACAATAGATACTCTCCATAAGAACTCTTCATCAAAGGCCTCGCTAGTTCTAGCAGCTGTTCCTTCGATATAAATCCGTTTTTATAGGCTATCTCCTCTATACAAGCTATCTTCCAACCCTGCCTCTTCTCTATAATCTCTATGAATTTACCTGCCTCCAGGAGATTTTCAAAGGTTCCTGTATCCAACCAGGCATAGCCCCTGCCCAAAAGCCTTACATCTAATCGTCCATCCCTAAGGTAAAAATCATTCACCGCACTTATCTCAAGTTCTCCTCTTTCAGAAGGAGATATCCCCTTCACAACCTCTACCACATCATTAGGATAAAAATAGAGACCAACAACCGCCCAGTTTGAGTTTGGAGAATCTGGCTTCTCAATTATAGAGACAGGCCGCCCATCTCCATCAAACTCCACGACCCCATAGGCAGAGGGGTTCTTTACAGCATAGGCAAAGATAACCGCATTCTTCTGACTTTCCACATACCTGCGACTATCCTCAAGTAGATCCGTCAGGCCATGACCGTAGAAGATATTATCCCCCAGGACCAATGCCACATCTTCGTCTCCAATAAACTCCCTGCCCACAATAAATGCATCCGCCAATCCCCTAGGATAATCCTGTACTGCGTACTCAATACGCAGGCCATAGCTGCTGCCGTCAGAAAACAGACTCCTGAACCTATCAATATCCGAAGGGGTAGATATAATCAATATATCCCTTATTCCAGCCAACATAAGTGTGGATAAGGGATAATATATCATAGGCTTATCATAGATAGGCAGGAGCTGCTTTACCACAGGGATGGTTATCGGATAAAGCCTCGTCCCAAACCCGCCTGCCAGTATAATCCCCTTCATTGGACCTCCTATATTTCATCCCGGACGCTACGAGCCTTCATCGCCTTGTTAATCCAAATATAACTCAAAAGTCAAAACTACAGCATTTTAATCAAGAATGGAGAAGGAAGAAGGGAGAAAAATTCCCTTCATTCTCCATGCTCCATCCTTCATTCTTAATATTACCTAAAATCTACTCATAATCCAGGATTATAACATGTATAGTGCGATAGAAAAAGATATCGCCTATCTCATCATACATTATATATATCCGCTTTATACCTGCTCCTGTGTCTTTTAAACCAGTCTATGGTCAGGGCAAGTCCATCCCTAAATCCCACCTCAGGAGACCAGCCAGTAGCCTGACGCAACAGGCTAGAGTCGCAGAGCAAGAGACGCACCTCGCTATTTTGAGGCCGTATTCTCCTAGTATCCTGCTGTATATCAATGCGTTTCCCTAACAGTTCTCCCACCAGATCCACCATCTCCTTTATCTGATATGACTGGCCAGAGCCTATATTTACCTCTCTACCGATGAATTCATCG
The DNA here is from genome assembly GCA_027034965.1 of Candidatus Omnitrophota bacterium. Classification (GTDB taxonomy): domain Bacteria; phylum Omnitrophota; class Gorgyraeia; order S143-82; family S143-82; genus S143-82. The sequence continues at coordinate 7,522 of JALVWL010000137.1, read as the reverse complement.
CACATCCCAGCCGCAACCATTCCCTTGACAGTATCTGCCACGAAATTGAAGTCCCTATAGGTGCTCACGTCTCCCAGGAGTATGGTATCTGACTCAAGGGCCTGAAGTATAACCGTAGGGATTACTGCCCTGGCGGATTGGCGCGGGCCATAGGTATTAAAAGGCCTTGCAACCACTACCGGCAGACCAAACGAATAGAAAAAAGACAGTGCCAGTTTATCCGAGGCAACCTTGGTGGCCGCATAGGGTGATTGGGGATTTAGGGGATGCCTCTCATCTATTGGCGTATACTGGGCAGTACCGTAGACCTCACTTGTAGATATCTGAACAAATCTCCTGACCCCAGCATCTCTGGCTGCCAGAAGCATATTTAAGGTCCCCTTGACATTTACGTCTACATAACTCTGCGGGGCAATGTAGGAATAAGGTATAGGGATAAGAGCAGCCAGATTAAATACAACATCCACACCTTCTGCCATCTTCATACACAGAGAGGCGTCTCTTATGTCGCCTGTAACCACCTCAAGGCTATCCGGATAATCCCTGTAAAACTCCTCAAGGTAGCCCCAATAATTAAAGGAATTATATAACGCCAACGCCCGAACCCTTACACCCATAGATAGCAGGTATTCCGTCAGATGGCTCCCGATAAAACCATCCGCCCCGGTTACAAGTACCCTATCGACATCCTGCCTAATATCCATACCTATCCCCTCTAGTTACCAAATTACTTCTTTCTGTGGCTCGCAAGCAGACCGCATGCCCCGCTGATATCAATCCCCCTGGACAACCTTATAGTAACATTCTTCAGCCCGGCATTCAAACACATCTCCTTAAATCGCATAACCGCTGCCTTATTCCTCCGCCAGGTCTGCCTGTCTATATCAGACCTGTTAAGGGCAATCAGATTGAGTTTACAGTCCCAACCCTTTGAAATCCTGGCCAGTCGGCGACTATGCCTGGGGCCATCATTTACCCCCTCAATCACCACATACTCAAATGTAACTTGCCTTGAAGTACGGTGATAATATTCCATAAGTAGAGGTAATAGCTTCTTAATCGGATGCCTCTTCTCAGCAGGAACAAGCACCTGCCTCTCTTCGGGTATAGGATTGTGCAGAGACAGGGCCAGATTTATCTGCATACCTTCAGTCATAAGCCTCTTTATCCCAGGGACAAGGCCTACTGTGGAGAGGGTAATCCTGCGAATCGATATACCCAGACCAAGGGGATTGTTTAATATCCTTATAGCCTTAATGACATTCTCGTAATTGTCCAGCGGCTCGCCCATACCCATAAACACTATATGAGTCACTCGTTTGCCTTCTCTAAGGAAGCAATACACCTGAAAGACTATCTCTGCCGGAGATAGATTGCGCCTGAATCCCATCCTCCCAGTCTGACAAAAACTGCAGCTAAATCTACAACCCACCTGGGAAGAGACACAGACAGTGGCCCTATTTCGAAATGGGATGTAGACAGTCTCCACAATCTCTCCATCCCTCAATTCAATTCCCAGCTTCTCACTACCATCTCTAGAGACAAGACGATACCGCATAGATGTCTCGGGCAAAGAGATCTCCCTAGACAAAAACAGCCTCAATCGTTTAGGGATATTGGTATACCGAAGGGCATCGTATTCCCAGCGTCCGTGTATCCACCGGAATATCTCATCTCCAAAAAAAGGCTTTATCTCTGCTTTCTCATCGTATCCTTCCAGTAAAAAGGCAAGTATCTCCTCCGGGAAAAGAGATGCCAGGTCTATCATATCTTCTCTACGTCTTTGAGGTTTATCCAGCCCGTGACATTATGGGCCTTGACCTTTATCCAATTTCCCAGGGCCTTTAACTCTACAATATCGACGCCAGGTCTCAGTATGGCTATCTCAGATTCCTTGTAAGACGGCCCTGAAAACAACCTGGACTTGTGCAGGACAACATAGGAATTTGCAGAGTTCATTATATAGGAATACAGGGATCCAAGGAGTGAAAGCATCAATAAAAATATCATAATAGAAACGAAAAATGTCTTTTTTATCTGGGAAATAGGCAGAAATCCAATAAAAAGCATTGTCCAGAATATCACTGTTGCTGCCAGGGCCCAGTCATAGGTCGGTATCATCCATACAAACGAAAACCAAGATGTCTCATCCTTTATCTCCAATTGTCTGTGTGTAATACGGATATTATACTGAAGGTCCCTGTTAAATGGATGGAGTCTGCGCGCCCTGAGATAATATACCAGCGCCTTGGGATAATTATTCAACTTAAAATAGGTATTGCCTATATTGAAATAGAGGCCAAAACTGGGAACAGGCAGACGGCTCTCTATGTCCAGATAGGCCTTAAGGGCGCCCTTGTAATCCCCTGCTGAATAAAGGGCATTGGCCGAGATAAAATCTGCCTCAATATCAGCTGAACGAGCAAGGGCTGGAGCAGCCACACACAACAAGACAATAACCATCCCTAAAACGATCCTCTTTAATCCCATTTCCTTATCACCTCTCTGATCGAGCTCACTATATCATCCAGGCCTGCATCGTCTATCTCCAGACCACCAAAGACCGCATTGTCGAGACTTATCAGATGAGAGCGTATCTCATCCGTTAACCAGCTATTCCCCCTCTCCTCCAATAAACGCAACAATCCCTGACAGCTGGTAATATTCTTCCCATACTTAAGCTGGGCAGCCTTTAATAAGGCCGAAGATAGTGCCAGGAGATACGCCCTCCTATCCTCTGAGTCCCTTCTGTTGAGTAGTTCTTCCAGCTCTCGTCTCACACCGATATTTCTCTTCATAGAAAACCCTACATAACTAAGACGGTCCCTAAATCGAATAAAAGAATAGAGAAAAGCAAGCAGGACATTTAACCAGAAAAGCATCATCCAGTACCTGGCAATGTCTACAAGCATAAGATCATCCCGGATAAACTTTATATCATTCTTAATCCCCGTAACACCCGAACCGATACCTTCTCCTCCAGGAGCAGCCTGATCTGAAGAGGGGATAAAGACCTTTGTAGGAAGTTTCCTGCCAGGGAGGACCTCTATTTCTATAGGTCGGCTCTGCTTTGTCTTATACTTTTCCTCTGATGGAGAAAAATAGTTTATGTAAAGGGAAGGGATGGTCAACTTCCCCTGTTTCTCAGGGATAATTATATACTCAAACCTCTTTTCATATTCAAATCCACCATCCATAGGTATGCTCTGTTGAGAAGATGAACTTTTATAGACCCTACAATCCTTAAGACTGCCGAGATCTATATCCTGCAGCGCCTCAAGGGGGGCATTCCCTCTGACCTCTACTGTAAGGGTAATGCTATCCCCCAATTTTATCTGTTTCTTATCAACAGAGGAACTAATCTCAAAGTCTCCGACCAGACCAGAGAAGTCCTTAGGCCCTGGCTTAGGAAGCGGCAGGACAGTAACCTTCTTAGAAGCAGGGACTACCTCAAACTCCTCCTCTGTATTCAACAGACTATCCGACATAAACGAATCCCAGAAGGAATCAGAAAAGAAGTCTTTAAATATGTCCCTCATACTACTGGCGCGCGCCATCAGGAGACTTCCGGGCTTGATTTCAAATTCTCCACTCGCAGTCGGTACAAGGACAAATCTGGCTACATCAGCTGCCACATAACGCTCCCCTCCAATAACAACCTCCCTGCGATTCATATCCCTGGCAGGAGAGACCTCCTCCTTGATAAACCCTGAAAACTCCGGCCGCTGGGAAAAACCCTTGTAGGCAACCCTCTCCCTCGTATAGACCGTGTAGGTCAATATGATAGGCTGGCCAACAAAGACCTTGTTTTTGCTGAGAGAAATCACAGCAAACGTATCCTGATTTTGAGAATCCCTGGGCTGAGACATCGGCGCTGGCCTTACCGACAGACCTGGAGAGCGCACCGTTCCTCCACGCAAAACCTGGCTATTTGAGGGCGCAGATGTAGAGGCGCACTTGTTTACCTCTATATCTATCGGCTTAGTTGACAACTGTCTCCCATCGACATTCACCTTGAAAGAAGGTATATGCAGTCTTCCGGTGCTTATCGGTATCAAGGCATAGGTAAACGAGATAGTCGTGCTTATCTTGCCATTTATATAGGATATCTGCTGGGAGGATCCCCTTCCATATATCCTTGCCCCTTGAATAGAACCCACATCCGGAGGGCTATAGTTTCCGACATTTCCTACTATCTCTATCGTAAGAGTAACCGTATCACCAGCGCAGACACTATTTCTGTCGACATAGGCCCTGACATCCACCAGGGCAAGGGCAATCCCACTACCGAGCCACAATAATGCCAACAGATATATAAACAGCCTCCGAATCATCATAGCCTGGCTACCTTTCTTAGTTTTCACCAATCCTTATCTGTCTTATCCTTCCCCTCGAGCATCTGTGGTCTCCTGTTCACCTGAGAAGGGGAAAGCTCCTCGCTGTCAAGGGCACCCAGGACCGCTGATACCTCACTGTAATTGCCGTCCTTATCGCCATCTTTAATCCCCGCCTGTCCTTGCGCAGATGATTCTCTATTTTTCTCAGTATCCCCACTTCCAGCAGGATTATATTTATTATACACAGAAGCACTGTTATCCTGGGAATTATCTTTAGTTTCTTTATTTTGAAAGCGAGTCCTCTTATCCTGCCCAGGCTGCTGCGAGGAGTCTGCCTGCATCTCTGTCCCGCCCTTTCTTTTCTCTTCCCTGGCTTTGTTCTCTTTCTCAGTCCGACTTTCGGACAGATTCTCCCGGGACTGTCCAGAGGCATTAGATTGGCTGGCTCTCATCGAAGATTTATTCTCTTTTGCACCTCTGCCTTTACTCGAAGAAGACTGCTCTGCGCCTTTACCTTTCTTGTTCTGCTTCTTCTGCTGCTTATTTTCTTTCTCTTTCCTCTTTTCCTCATTGTATCTCTTCAAGGCAATCTCCAGATTATATCTGGCATCAGTAAATGAAGGGTCGACCAATAACGCCTGTTTATACTGCTCGATGGCCTCCTTTAATTTACCTGATTTCATATAATAGTTCCCTAGATTATAGAGGGCCTTCTTCTTAACCTCTTTATCCTTTGCCAGTGAGGCTATCTGGTAAAATTTTTCAGGATCCTCTTTTTTGGAGAACAATAGATTGCCAAGATTGTAATTTACAATAGGATCATCTTCATCCTTATGCCTTAATTGCCTCAATATTGATTCCGCCTTCTTTATCTTTTTGTCCTTATAAGATTTTACCGCCTTGTTTGACTCCAGGTATATCCACTTCCATCCTATGAGAGAAAACCCAAGGATGACCATCAATAGGCTCTTCAAACCTGCCCTTGAAGGCCCATTCCTGGCTCCAGCTCCCCTATACGGGAAAAACCAGGCAAATAACAATAGCATAAGGGCTAAAAAGACAAAATATAGGTAATACTGTTCATAATATGGTATACGCTCCTCCCTGGACATCTTCCTATGCGCAGAAGAGATTATCCTGTATATCCTGTCTATGTCCAGACTAGTCGCCCCAGAACGGATATAGGCCCCTGAAGTCAGCTGGGCTAGATTCATAAGCAGGTGCTCATCCAGGGAGGTCAAAACGATATTACCCGAACGATCCTTCTTGTATCCCCCACCCGGTAAAGGGATAGGCTCACCCTTATCCGTACCTATACCCACTGCATAGATCTTGATACCCTCTTTCCTGCACCTCCGGGCCATCTGGATAACCTTTTCCTTGTCAAATGCCTCCCCATCGCTTATAAGCATTATCGCTTTTGTGCCATCTGCATCCGATAACGCCCTTATCGCAAGCTCCAGGGCAGCAGCAATATCTGTACCAGGTGAAGGTACGGAATCGATGTCAACACTCGACAGAAATCCATCGAAGGCAGAATAATCCGTGGTCAATGGACACTGCACAAATGCACCGCCTGCAAAGACGATAAGCCCAATCCTATCTCCCTGGAGGCGCTTTACTAGATTGGATATCTCTATCTTGGCTCGGGTAAGGCGATTAGGCTTGAGATCCTCGGCATTCATACTGAGAGAGACATCCAGGCATATCATTATATTCAATATCCTCTTGCTCACCAACCTCATACCCACCTGCCTCCTGGGCTCCATTAGTCCCAGTATTATCAACAGACAGGCAAGGACAAGGGCAAGTCTTTTATATAACAAAAGACTTCCAGAAAACCTTATTAGACTGGCCAATACATTTTCAAATTCTCCAATACGGCGAAACAGCAGCCTCTTTACCCTATCCGAAAAGATCCAGATACCGACGAATATAATTATCACCAACGCTAAAAATATGGCAGATGGATTTCCCCACTCCATAGCCCCTCCTAAGGCACCGTCAAAAACACAAGGTCTTCTAACAAGACTATCAAACCTATCAGGCCCAGCCCAGCTGCCAGAAAATAGGGGAATAATTCCTTATAGACAAAAAACCTCTCCATCCTCACATCCGTCTTCTCAAGTCTATCTATCTCATCAAATACCTTTTTCATCCCCTCTTCATCGAATACACGGAAATACTTGCCACCTGTAATGGCAGCTATCTTTTTTAACAACCCCTCATCGAGTTCGGTCTGTCCCATAACGATTCGCTTTCCCAACAATGGATCATTAATCAAAAACGGCACCGGACCCTGTGTCTTCCCGACACCTATTGTATAGACCCTTATGCCCAACTTCTCTGCCATCTTGGCACTGGTTATAGGATCAATCTTTCCGGCATTATTTACACCATCGGTAATCAGGACAATTACCTTGCTCTTCGCGGAAGAATCCTTCATATGCTTTATTGCAACGGCCAGGGCACTCCCTATAGCGGTTCCATCCTGAATCATCCCCACTTCAGCCATATCTATAAGGGACTTGAGCATATCCTTATCGACGGTCAAAGGACACTGCAGAAATGTCTTTGCAGCAAACAGGATAAGCCCAATCCTATCAGATGTCCTGGCATCGACAAATCTCTTTGCCTGCTCCTTGGCCACAGCTATACGCGTCCGTTTGCCCATATCCATAGCCTGCATACTGCCGGATATATCCAGAACCAGCATTATATCAACGACCTTTCCCCTTATCACAGACCTGCCCTGTCCGATTTGGGGCCTCATCAAGGCAAATGCGAGGACAAAGAAAAGCAGCAGCTTCAACAAAAACAAGACAAATTCAGAACCTGTTTTCGAGGAAAATGAAACCCGATAGAGCATAGAGGCCCCAATAGCCGGACGCCTGGCCAAGAGCCTTCTACGCCGCAATATCACCAAAATGATCGGTATCAACAGGAATATAAGCCCAAACGGATTCGCAAACCGCATAACTTCTCCACATTCTATCCCGGACTATGCATTAGAGTTCTTCTCCCATCGCCCGGTTAATCAAACATCTCTTTTCTCATCCAAATATAACTCAAGTTTTGAGAATGAAGCAGGAAGGATGAAGCATGAAGGTTTTTATCCACTAATATATTCTCCCTCATTCTCCATGCTCCATTCTTCATTCTTAAGCTTAATCCCTATTGCATAA
>JALVWL010000136.1 GCA_027034965.1 Candidatus Omnitrophota bacterium | reverse complement strand
GTTCCGTCCCTCTGAGATCATGCATAGTTGCGGAAATGCGGCCAAGGCAAGGGAGAGACTCGGCTGGCAACCACGGTACAAGATGCATGATGTAGTCCGGGCAATGAGTGAGGAAGAGATGGCGGCTGTCAATGTTGGGTAAAGGAAATTCTCGAACAAGAAAAATTCTCCTATGCCGCGCCTTTCTGGGAAACAATGATCTCATGCCGCAGGGATTTATAACCGTAATATCCCGCAGAAAAATCTGGGGGTATGTCTATTCTCTCCTCCCACAGCTCTTAAAAACTGGCAGAAGACAAAGCCGGATATTTTCAAAAAGTCAGTGTAAAATTTCACGGAACCCGACAAATACGCAATAGTTTGCTTGCCCGAAATGCACTTTTGAACATTATTGGTCCGGTACCACTTCTCGTAGAGATGGTAAATTTTCAATGAGACAAAGTCTAATGGAAGCTATCGCCCAAGTAAGACAGCATATTCAAGATATGATCGATCTTGTCCTTGGTAAAAAGGACGAGGGCAGTCTGCGCGCCCATCTCGCCAAAAGCACAGTGGGCACTTTCGCCCTCAGGATCGCTTCTACAGGATTGGGCTTTTTGTCTAGCCTTCTCCTTGCCAGGCTTTTGGGGGCTACCGGTTACGGCGTTTATGCCTATGTGATGTCCATCGTTGCCTTACTAATGATTCCAGTTACCCTTGGTTTGCCCCAGCTTATTATCCGTAATATATCCACTTATCGGACCCGATCCGAGTGGAACCTGATGCGCGGCCTTCTGCGCTGGTCGAACTGGGCATTATTGACTACTTCGGTTGCTCTGGCATTGTTGGGAGCCTTTGTTATCAAGGTCTTGTCTAATCACTTCCAACCCCAGGCAGTAACTACCTTTTGGATTGCTATGTTGGCATTACCATTTATGGCGCTGTCCCAGATAAGGCAAGCAATGCTCCAGGGGCTTAACCACATTATAGAGGGACAATTACCAGAGATGTTCATTCGTCCCCTTCTTTTCATTATCTTAATAGGGGGGACTTATTTTTTTCTTGGATGGAGAATGAACGCACCTTCGGCAATGGGAATGCAAGTGGTAGCTTCCGGTGTTGCCTTTTGGGCTGGAGCAATACTATTGCAAAGGCATCTCCCCCTTTCTGTCAAGGAAGTCTCTCCCTCTTATGAAATTCGGGCATGGATACGCAGCGCACTTCCCCTCCTTTTTATCGGAGGAATTGGATCTATCAACCAATATACGGATATCCTTATGCTGGGCGCATTTAAGGGAGCAGAAGATGTTGGCATATACATGGCAGCTACTCGGGGTGCCTTTTTGATTGGGTTTATGCTTGGCATAGTGAATACGGTAATTGCTCCTACTATTTCTAATTTATATGCAGAAGGCGACATGAAGCGCTTGCAACTAGTTGTGACAAAGAGTGCCCGCTTTGCTTTGCTGTTCTCACTGCCTTTGGTGCTGGGGTTTATCATATTCGGTAAAAATTTTTTGCTCTTATTCGGTCCGGAATTTCTTCGGGGTACAATATCTCTTGTTATCCTGAGTGTGGGACAACTTGTGAATGTTGCCGCAGGTTCGGTTGGTCTGATATTGATCATGACCGGTCATGAAGAAGATACTCTTAAGGGGCTCGTAGTAGCCACAATAGCCAATATCATCTTAAATATATTCTTGATCCCATTTTGGGGGCTGGAAGGGGCCGCTATAGCTAGTGGTGTTAGCATGATTATATGGAATATATTGCTGGGTATAAGGGTACATCGCAAGCTTGACATCTCCCCTAGTGCAATTGGTGTCTTTAGTTATAGGAGAGATCAATGATGAAGAATCTTTATGAGAGAAACTGAAAAGATCAATATAGTAGCGATATCTCAGGAACTTTATGTTTGTATAACTGATGACGATTATAATTGCCTATTGATAGAGGAACGATTATGAAAGAAAAGATTAAGATAGATTTTTTGGGTATTGGAGCGGCAAAGAGTGGAACCTCATGGATTGCTAAGTGTTTAGCAGAGCATCCTCAAATATGTCTTTCTGTTCCCAAAGAAACCTTTTTCTTCAATAGAGAAGTTATTGTTTTTAGGCGCCCTAACATATTCGATAATCCAGACAACTGCTTCTCTGAATATGATAAAGAAGGCATAGAAGGATATGCTAAATATTTTGGACACTGCGAAAACGGACAGATTAAGGGAGAGTGGTGTGTAGAATATCTAAATGATCCTTTAGTAGCTCAAAAAATCAAAAGAGAATTTTCAGATGTTAAGATATTAGTTTGTTTTAGAAACCCTATAGATAGGGCTTACAGCCATTTTTATTATTTTAAATATATACATAAATTTGAGGATCCATCTTGTAGTTTTGAGCAAGCTCTGAAAACACATCCAACGCCCTATATTTATAAATCCCTTTATTCTCAGAGAATAAAGCCGTATTTT
>JALVWL010000135.1 GCA_027034965.1 Candidatus Omnitrophota bacterium | reverse complement strand
TACATTAGATTTCTTTTCCTTTAATCGCTAAAAAATGGCCCTGGAGCAGACAAGCCCCAGGGCCATTGATAAAATGGGCAGTCTCAGATCAATCGTCTATCCGATTGCCTCATTCCCCCTTTCACCAGTTCGAATCCTTATACACTGGACCATATCGAGTACGAATATCTTACCGTCACCGATATTTCCTGTGCGCGCACCCTTTACAATCGCCTCTATAGTGGGTTCAACGAACTCATCGTTTACCGCTATCTCAAGGCGCACCTTTTTCAGGAGATTGACCTCATGGACTACCCCCCGAAAGGTCTCGGTAAAGCCCTTCTGCTGGCCACAGCCAAGGGCATTCGTTACAGTCATCTTATAAATCCTGGCATCAAACAGTGCCTTCTTTACATCCGGCAACTTATGCGGTTGGATTAGGGCTATTATCAGCTTCACAGCAAACCTCCTTTTATTCAGTCGTAAATATCTGAAAACCCGCATAGGATTCAAGACCATGCTCGTCTATATCAAGACCCCTTAACTCTTCTTCCTTCGTGACCCTGAGGCCCATAACCTTCTTTATCCCATAAAACAGGATAAAGCCAGTCACAATAGCCCAGACAAACACAGCGAGTGCACCCAGGGCCTGCACTCCAAGGAGCTTCCAGCCACCACCAAAGAAAAGGCCATTGCCAGTAGTGCCGGGAGAAAAGACATCCTGGGCAAACAGACCTACGGAAAGCGTACCCCATACACCACATACACCATGCACGGACACCGCACCCACAGGATCATCTATGTGCAGGACCTTATCTATAAATAAGACCGAGAGAACTACCAATATCCCACCTACCAGGCCAATGATAATGGCGCTAATCGGAGAGACAAAGGCACAGGGTGCGGTGATGGCAACTAATCCAGCCAGGGCGCCGTTTAACGTCATCCCTACATCGGCCTTCTTAAAAAGCTGCCAAGAGAGAAACATAGCCGAAATGGCCCCTGCTGCAGCGGCCAGATTTGTAGTAACGGCTATATGCACGATGTCCGGCACTGCCGCCATAGTACTGCCTGGATTAAATCCAAACCAGCCAAGCCAGAGGATAAACACACCCAGGGTAGCCAGCGGGATATTATGCCCCAGTATTGCATTAGAGGAACCGTCTGGGTTGTACTTCCCCAGACGCGGACCCAGCATAATTGCGCCCATAAGGGCAAGCCATCCCCCTAAAGAATGCACTACTGTAGAGCCCGCAAAGTCCCAGAAGCCAAGATTGGAAAGCCATCCACCACCCCATATCCAGTGACCAACTACTGGATATATAAATGCAGTAATAAATATGCTATAGACGATATAGGACTTAAAACGCGTCCTTTCGGCCATAGCGCCAGAGACAATAGTAGCCGCAGTAGCTGCAAATACTAGCTGGAAGAAATACTTTACCTCCAAGGGGATATTCGCCCAATCCAGGGAGGCAAAGGTATTGCCGGCATCTCTCAAAAAGAAACCGCTTGTGCCAAACAGTAGGTTGCCAGCACCGAACATAATCCCGAAACCAATCGCCCAATAGGCAATACTCCCCATACTGAAGTCCATCAGATTCTTCATCATTATATTGCTGGCATTCTTTGCACGGGTAAAACCTGCCTCAACCATAGCAAAACCCGCCTGCATAAAGAAGACCAGTACTGCCGCAATAAAGGTCCATACTGTATCCAGTGTGTACTTGAGCTCACCTACTGAATCCCCTGCAAAACCCAGCTTATACCAGAGAAGAATCGGTAATAGCAACAAAACAAACCTTACAAAACGATTCCGTATCATATCCTCTCAACCTCCATAACGTTTCTCATAACCATTCATAAACCAAAACCCAACGCCACTTCCACGCGGCCGTAGATCCCGCAACACCGCGGAAAATAAAAAGGCCCGTCTAGACGCACACCGCCTAAACGGGCCTCTATGCCACATAAATAAAAAAACCCAGCCTATACCTGGCGTATACTGCTGGGCATCACTGCCACATCAACACGACCCTTGTGTTGCATAGCAGTTTAGTATATAGATGCCAGTCTGTCAAGAAAAATTTCATACCTAGCTCTCAATAAATCGTATTCAAGGTAAAAAATACTATTGTCCTGACCAGATTTTTAGTTTATATTATATAACCTTGGGCGGTTAGCTCAGTTGGTTAGAGCATCTGACTTACATTCAGAGGGTCAGGGGTTCGAGTCCTCTACCGCCCATTTTATTTTATCCCGCATTATGTATAAGAATTCTTTATCTACCATCGCCCTGTTAAACAAACATCTCTTTTCTTATCTAAATAAAACTCAAATCTAAAATCTCAAAAGTCAAATCCACATCTTAAAACTTAAATCTTAAGCATGAAGAATGGAGCATGGAGAATGAAGGAAATTTTTTATTAAGAAAGAAAAAATACCCCAGTAAATAAAGATCCTTCATGCTTCATTCTACCTTCTCCA
>JALVWL010000134.1:1278-2467 GCA_027034965.1 Candidatus Omnitrophota bacterium | reverse complement strand
GCATCTAGAGGCCTATTGGGGTATTTATCCGCTTCTTTATTTGGTATTGTAACGCCATTTTGTTCTTGTTCCTCTATACCGATATTTATAGGACTCTTGAAAGCAGGGGTTCCAGTTGGGGTGACCTTTTCATTTTTGATAACCTCACCTTTGATCAATGAATATCTGGTTGTGCTTATGCTAGGCTTCTTTGGCTGGAAGATAACCCTTGCCTATATCCTGAACGGTGTGTTGATAGGTGTGACAGCCGGCCTTATTCTGTCCAGGATGGGGGTAGAAGGTTATCTGGTAGAGGGAATAGCTAACGGAGATAAGCCAGAGGAAGAGAGAAAATTTTACGCGATTGTTGATAGAATCGGTTTTGGTATAGGCGAGGCAGTAGCTATATTTAGGCGGATATGGTTGTGGGTCATAATTGGTGTTGGGATTGGCGCGCTCCTTCACAACTTTGTCCCGAATAGTGTGATTCAGCGGGTCGTTAATAGTGTTGGTGTATTCTCTGTGCCGATAGCTGTATTGTTGGGCGCGCCGATGTACGGTAGTTGTGCGGCCATTGTGCCTATAGCAGTGGTCCTGTTTCAGAAGGGAGTACCTTTGGGTACTGCCCTTGCCTTTATGATGAGCACCTCTGCCCTGAGTCTGCCTGAGGCGGTCCTCTTGAGACAGGTGATAAGACTTCCGTTGATAATTTTGTTTTTTGGAATAACCATACTGGGGATAATAGGCGTTGGTTATTTGATGAATGCGTTGTATGTGTTTTTGTGAATTGAAATAAGAAGGGGAGGTTGGAGATGGATAAGGAGTTGTTTGGCAATCCTATCTATATGTATTTCGTTGTCCTTGCAGTTATATTGGCTGCCGTATTTGGCCTGTTTATTTTCAAGAAGTATATAATAGGCATTCTTCAACGGCTAGCCAGGTCAACGCGTACATCCTTTGATGATTTTATCGTGGACGTTGTCTCCAGGTTGGTTGTCCCTGTAGGCGGCGCAGTAATTGTCCTCCTGAGCCTCAAGATGCTCAGGCTTTCAGCAACCTTTTTGAAATTCGTAGATGCCCTTTTGGTAGGCCTGGGGGTGTTTTTCGTTGCAAAGGTATCCCATCTACTGGTTGCCTATGGCTTCAGGAGGTATTGGGAGAAACAGGGCAAGGGAGAGGCATTGGAGCGCAGTCTAAACGGTATTTTAAG
>JALVWL010000134.1:0-1268 GCA_027034965.1 Candidatus Omnitrophota bacterium | reverse complement strand
TTTAAGAGTCGTTGGTTTCCTTATCTGGGCCTTGGCGATTATCTTTTATCTGGACAATATAGGGTTTAAGGTCTCTTCTGTAATTGCTGGATTAGGTATTGGTGGTGTTGCAGTGGCCTTGGCCGCTCAGGCAATCTTACAAGACTTATTTAGCTATTTCTCTATTATCTTCGATAGGCCATTTGATGTAGGAGACTTTATTATCGTCGATAGTTTTATGGGGACAGTAGAATATGTTGGGATAAAGACAACACGTATAAGGAGCCTTAGCGGTGAGCAGGTCGTGTTCTCTAACACAGACCTTACGAATTCCCGGGTCAGGAACTATAAGCGGATGGAGCTTAGGAGGGTAGTATTCGGTTTTGGCGTGGTCTATGAGACGCCGCTGGATAAACTGAGGAAGATCCCTCAGATCGTCGAGGATGTGATTAAATCGATTGAGCAGACCAGATTTGATCGGGCCCACTTCTTTAAATACGGTGATTTTAGTCTGGATTTTGAGGTGGTTTATTATGTCTTGAGCAGCGATTACAATAAATATATGGATATACAGCAGGAGATAAATCTGAAGATAAAGGAGGAATTTGAAAGAGAGGGAATAGAATTCGCCTATCCAACTCAATTGCTCTATTTGGCGAAGCTCGACGGAGTTAATGGATGAAAATAAGGCATCTTTTTCTAAGCTTAGTCCTGCTCTTGTCCCTGGGCCTTAGGGTAGAGGATGAGTTCCAGGATAGATACCAGAGGATAAAACAGGAGATAGGTCAGCTTTTATCGGATATAGATGAGGCCTATTCTGTCTCAGGAGAGGAACGTCTGTTATACGAGAAGGCCAAGATTCTACTAGACCTCAAGGAATATAAAAAGGCACTGGCCAGCCTCTCTGCCTGCAATACCAAGACCTGCAAGTCCCTTAAGGCCGAGGCACTCTATAGGAAAGGAGACTATCAGGCGGCATTGGATCTGCTGGAGGAGTTAGACATCAAGGGGGATAACTGGCAACTGGCCCTTCTCTATGCCAGGGTTTGCGAGGCCCTTAATCTATATCCTGAAGCCGTAAAAGTCCTTAAAGAAGTACCGGAAGATGCGCCTGTGTACGAAGATGCAAGAAAAGAGTTGGAGGCCATACAACAAGCCAGGGCAGTTGTGTCGCTGGAGGAGATATTCCCTGAGGAAGTCTTAAAAGATATATCTTCGGCAACTTCGTCCAGGTTCCCTCAGGCCGGAAGCGTATTAATACGGGAGAAGATAAGAACCCAGGTTACCAG
>JALVWL010000133.1 GCA_027034965.1 Candidatus Omnitrophota bacterium | reverse complement strand
CAAACAACCTTCTCCTTGGCTGATAGGCTCTTGTGCAAAAACTCAAAGGTCTTTCCACATTTTTTACACCTATATGTGTAGATAGGCATAACCATCACCTCCTTGTTTTTCCTGATGGTATACCTCAACCCCATCAAGAACTCTTACAGTAAGGCCTAAGCTAATTTTGATATTCTACACAATAGGTGGGAATTTTGCAAGCAAAAACAATGCCTATTTTATATTATCTTACTTTTTCCCTGACAAAAGTGCGTGATAAAAGGGAAAATCTAATGACTCAAGGGCAGAAAAACCGCTTTCTTCAAACCATTTCAAATACTCGCCCTTTTTATATATCATTCCCTCTCCACTTGCTATGGCCAGAAAATAAACATTACTAAGCGTGCACATAAGTGGACCTGTTTCATCGTCTTTCGATACCATATTAAACACAAAGGCCCTACCCCCAGGAGTAAGGCTATCAAAGGCCTTTTTGAGTAAAAAGAGATTCTTTTCCTGACTCCATATCGTCATTATATGGGCGAAGAGAATCCCATCTACGCCTGAAGGGAATTCATCCTTAAAGAAATCTCCTGAGAAAACTGACACCCTATCCGCCAAGCCCTCTTTCTCTATCACCTCTTTGGCCTTTTCACAGGTAGCAGGTAGGTCATATATTATTACCTTTATATGCGGATGATGTTTTGCAATGGCAATGGCATTTGCGCCATTGCCTCCTCCTACATCCAATAAGACATTTACCTCATCCCAAACACCAGAGGCGGCCAACTCCTTATTCGCCATATCAGATATAGCCTGCATAAAACCATAAAATAGATTTCTTAGAGTTTCGTTATTTTGAAATTTTTCGTAAAGAGTTACTCCTTCTCCTGGGATCCTACTAAGTCCCAGATTTTTCCCTGCTTTGAAACTTTCAAATCCACAACAGAGGGCATCATAAATCACAAAATAATGCAATCTAGCGATAGCATACCATTTTTCTATAGGGAAAGAGTCAAAAATATCTTTCATATCAGTAGATAAACCATAAAAAATACCACCATCTCTTTCTTCCCGCTGGAGAAGCGAAAGGGAAACCAATCCCATTAAGATTATGGTCAAGGAGTTTTCCGGAAGTTCTAATTCATCTTTAATCTTATTTTTTTCTGTCCAGCCATTATGGTACAAAAGAGAAAACAATCCACTTTCAAAACCCGCCCATGCAAGTTGAAAGGCCATATGGCCTAGACCCGAAATAAAAAAAGCATCTTTACTCATAATTACTGTCTTCCTTTTTTTACCATAGGTAAGGATTTCCAGAGGAAAAGAGATATCTCTGACAGATCATTTGCGCGTCCTAAAAAGTGATAAAAACATACCCTCGCCACAGTCCAGCCTTTTTCCTTCCTATCAAAAACTATACTTCAATCTAATATAGGCATTGTTGTTTTTCTCCATCTGGCCAAATGTGGTCCAGTCATCCTTGCCAGCAATAAGGTTGGCCCCAACCGTGATATTCCAGTGGTCATTTATGTCATAAGAGACCGATGGCCGCCAATATGTATCCTCCTCATCCGGAGACCAAAAGACGAAAAGACTCAAGGTCAAGGTCTGCTTCATAAGCTGTTTGGTCAGCCTCACAGTAAACACAGACCTGTCTATATCCTCAGGGATATCCGCTGACATCAGGGAATGCAAATATTTGCTATAGTCCATCATATATTCATACTGCCACTGCAGACCTACCCGGAAGTCGTGTCCCATATCTTTCTCATAGCCTATAAGCAAATAGACCTTATCATTGGGGATCTCCCTTATCGTGCCGTCCTTATCCTCACGACTGTCGTAATACCCAACCTCTATACTACCAATACCCCCCAGGGCAGGTCCTCTTAAGCTGCCGCCATAGGCATTTAGATTAGGATAATAGACCTCGTAGTTACTCTGATCCGCAAATCCTTTTGGATTCTTATAAAATCCATTGAAGTAATACAATGCCCATTCATAACTATTGATATTTCCATACAATCGGGCCGCATATTCGCTATTAGATATCTTCCTTGAGCGATCCACAATGGTCATAACCGCATCTCGACCAGCAATCCTTTGTAGATATGGAT
Organism: Candidatus Omnitrophota bacterium; assembly: GCA_027034965.1. Classification (GTDB taxonomy): domain Bacteria; phylum Omnitrophota; class Gorgyraeia; order S143-82; family S143-82; genus S143-82. Next base: position 8,555 of record JALVWL010000133.1, on the reverse strand, counting down.
CCCAGAAAGAGAGTCTTTCTCCTATTGGTACTGTATTGGGTATAAACTCTGGTATCCAGACAAGGTCAAGGGATGCCTTATCGGAAAAGATAGAAACCCTTATTGCATCAGAGGGCTTCTTTAGGTATTCGTCATTTCTGCCTATGTAGAAAGAAAGATAATCCTTTGGGAACAGGTCATTGATAAACAGATAATCTCCAGTCCCCCAAGTAAGTATCTGTCTGCCCAGTTTTACGTCCATCCAATCAAATGGGGTAAGGGATACGTTGAGCTCTCGCACATTAAAGCTAAGGGTTGTGTCGAAGTAGTTATCCAGCAGTCCCTCTGCCTTTACATTCATCTGTGCACCCCAGTCATATAGGAGGTCATTAAAATCCAGGTCTACCCTGGATTTCAACTGGAAGTGCATCTCGGCAAGATTATACTCATCGTGTTTTGTGCTGTCTTCATTCATCTTCTTGCCATAGCTTGCCTCAAGAAAGCCCCTTATCCAGGGCCCACGTCTGCCCAACCTAAAGGCTGCCCAGGCAGAAAGGTTTCCCACAAAAAGGCACAGACAAAGCCCCAGCATTAAGCTCTTCCCAGATCTCCTCAATAGGCTCACGCTTTCCACAAATTCCCCCCTTTTTGCCTTTCCAGCGTCGAACAATTGTCCTTTATTTCAACCACTTCCTTGGAGGCCTGCGCAGATACCTCTCGGTAAATATATCGTCAGGGATCCCTATATTATATTCCACATTGCTGAAGGTTATCTCTGTCTTTCCGCCGGTTTCTAGATTAATAGCCTGTCCCTTTGTAATCGTCGGGAATCCCTGGATTTCCTTTGATTCAAGCACCTCTAGCTTTCTGTAAAGTTTTCCGTTTTTGTCAAAATACTCCTTCTTCATCGGGATAAATGTCTTCTTATCTACATATACCTTAAAGTAGGAGAACTCCACCAGTTCTGGCTTTTTTGGAGTACACTTCACTACATACTGTGTATCCGTCTCATCCACCAATTCATGGACATCTTCATCTATATTCCTTCCGGATATATCCTCATAGACAAAGTCCGAACCAACAAAGCTGGAACGCTTATCGCTGGCAGCTATTCGCCTTACCAGGTCAAGTGCCGGCAGATAAAGCCACCTGTCATCGTCTCTACCGATGTGCTTCCAGACCATATAGGTCATCCCTTCAACATCCGGCGGTTCCATAAAATAGACAAAATATTTTTGCTCCTTATCCTCCTGGTCCATATCCTTTCTGAGCATCGTTATGACCCTATTTCTGGTCCTGCCCTGTGAATCGATAATCTTCATCTCTACATGGACCCGCTCATCGTCTGCAAGGTAATTCTGGACATGATAGGCCTTTTTCATTATCTCATCTGCGGTAAGGGCAAACGCTTTAACTGCCAAGAGAGAGAAAGCACCAAGGGCCACTAAAAATAAAAGCCACCTTTTCATCTCAACCCCCTTCTTTAAGTTCTGTCTATGCCTGCCTACACCACCTACCAAAAGAAATGACCTGCTCGAAGAGAAAGACACCTGCTCCTACCAGTATACTCACAAACACAGCGCTACGCAAGCCAAATTGCAGATAGCCCATCAACAGGTATCCAATACCAAAGGCCAGGGAGAAGGCTACCAGAACCCGCTCCCCTAGGTAACAAAAGACAGGCAAGTTTCTATCCTCAAAGACCATCGAAGGGAACACGGCAATTATTGCAGGCAAAAGGAGTAGCGTAATAACACTGGATGCCGCCATTATAGCAAACATAAAGAATCCGACTGTCTTATAAGGCACAAGCGGCGCTGCCAATAGCGGCAAAAATCCTATAGCTATAACAAGGGCATTTCTGCCAATCGCCCTAGCAGGAGAACCAAACATCCCTGCAAGGACCTCCTGCCAATCCCCCAGCCGTCTATACATCGCCCGTGCCCTTTGCATAAAGTGTATGGCAAAGTCAATAGAAAGGCCAAGGGTCAAGGCAGAAAGGACGGCAACCGGCATATTGTATTCCTTTCCTGTCCAGCCAAGCAGACCATATATAAACAATATTGTTATCGTCAACGGCAGCATCGATATCCAGGCACGAATAGCAGATCTGAATAGGTACATCATCATAAATAGGACAATCACATAACTACCAAGGAAGTTCTTAAGCATACCTATTACCATCTTGTCCTGCCATACCATATTTATATACGTAAGGCCAGCCCAATTATGGCTGAACTGCATTGGCGCCTTGTGTGTCTTGAAATACTCGTCTACGGCCTCTATTACCCGCGACATATCCTGATTATCTCCTTTTTTCAACTGTATCCAGACATTTAGCTTTGTATAGTCGGGATTGGTAAAGTGCCAGAGATCATCTGGCTTATGGGAGTTTTCAAAGGAGATAAGACACTGGGCAACCCCTCGTTTACTGCTGGGAATCCTAAAATAACGTTTATCTCCTCCCAGAAGGTCATAGTATATCTTCTTGACCACATCTGCCAAAGAAGAGCTCTTTCCAACAATCCCTTTCTTCTGCAAAAATTCCTGCAGGCCTGATACATAATTAAGCATATCTGGTTCAATAAAGGCATCCTTTTTGCCGGCATCCAGGACCAGATAGGCAATATAAGTGCCACCAAAGTGACGATTCAAGACCTCATCTGCTATGCGGATCTCGTGCTTTTTGGTAAACCACTTCACTGGATTGTCATTGACCTTTATCCTCATTATGCCAAGGATAGAAACGATAGTCAGGACCACTGCACCCAGGATGACCATATACTTCTGTTGAAACGATAACATTCCAACCCACTTCAGAAATCCCTTGGCCTCTTCGCTCTCCCTGGATCCAAAATTCACCAATCTGGACTCAGGCATAAGGGAGATATAGGCAGGGATAAAGGTCAGACTCAATAGCCAGGAGATAAAAACCCCTATAGCAACAAAGACACCGAAGACCTGCACCGGTGGAATTGGAGAAAAGGAAAGAGAAAAAAATCCAACTATAGTTGTAAAAGAGGCATAGAGCATCGGTACAAATAATTCGTCCATAACTGCCAAGACCGTTTCTTTCTTATCTTTTATCTTCTGGTATTTGTCAAAGAATTCGCTTAATATGTGGACAGAATTCAAAACAGCTATAGGCATAAGAAAGATTGGTATCATAGAACTCATAATATGAACTGGATACCCCAGCCCTATCAACAATCCCATAGTAATCAACACCGTTGCAATAGCCATTATCATTGGCGATAGAATCAACTGAAAACTTCTGAAAAAGATAAACATTAACGTAAATATTATAATGGCCGCCAGTGGTGCAGATATCGCCATCTGCTTGAACATCTCCACACCAAAGGTATCTTCTGCAACCGGCAGACCTGTGATATAATATTTTTCCTTGCCAGGGTACTTGGATATGATTTCCTTTATCTGCTGAGAAACCTTGTAACTTATATTCTTTGCCTTTATAGGTACATATATACAAATAGCCTTGCCATCTTCTGATACCATTGTCCCATAAAAGAGGGGGTTATCCATCGCCTCATCCCTTATCCGCAGGGCCTCTTCCTTTGTCTTTATCGGCCCTGCCATCAGCCACTCGAATATGACCTCACCAATCTGGCCCTGACGGATATTGTCCTTCGTTGAAGGGGCGATTATCTCCCTGGTAATGACCCCATCTATTTTCTTTATCCCCTCTGTTATGTGGTATATCTTATTCAGTGTCTCGACATTAAATACACCATTGGGGTCCTCTTCGTTTACGACTCCCAGTACTACAAAATCGTATAATCCGAACTCCTTCTTCACCTGATGGTGAAAGACCCGAACAAACTCGTCTTCCCTCAACATATTCTCTGGATCTGTATCTACCTTCATCCGAGGATATTGGAAAACCGCTGCTACTACTGCCAGAAGCAATAATGATACAATCACCCAGGGCCTATCGAGAGAAAACCTTATCAATCTTTTGAAAAAGCGGTTATACATAGCCCCCCTCCTTTCTGGTCATCCGTTTTTCGGTCTCTTTTTATTTTATCTCCTTATTAATTACGGAAAAAAGCAATTTAATTATATAGTGCATTTTATCTTAAGAAAATACCTTTTGCACTCCTTTCTGCCTAAAAGCAGGTGTTTCTATTTCCTAAAAAATGACTTATAATGGAATCGATGGGTCACAAATCAAGTCTTAAGAAACTACCCATATCTATGGATTATATCAAAAATCTACCAGAAGGCCTTTCTGGAAGGCTTCTAATTACTCAAGATCAAGAAACTATTTCATCTTTATCCAACACACCCTCGGGTCAACGCATAGCCCTATTGTATGGGTATCCAGATATCCTGAACAGTCCAAAGAAGACCCTTGCAGTAGAAGGGCTGTTAGAGCTTATAGGTAAAATCTCCATAGAACAACCGATAACAGAGATAGCCCGGCAGTTGCGAATTCTATCTCAAAAGAGGAAAAGCTTATTCTTGTCAGTCCCCAAAACACACTTAGAAGGAAAAAAGATGCAATTTCTAGAGAAAATCAAAGAACATCTCCCATCCATCATATTTTATGCACTACCATCTCCAGCCAATTACAAAGATATAACAGTATTTACCTCTTCAAATCAATGGTATCTCTTTCAGGGAACGCCCCCTTTTCAGGAGATCTCAAGTATCATGATCTCAACTGTTCAGGGTAGATATATATTAAAAATAAACGATCAATCCCCTTCCATGATTATTGAGAAATTGGGAATAGACCCAAAGGCCATCAGCAACCTTTTTCTTATAAAAAGGGCCGGCGATAGCACCTCATCCGTAAACATAAAACGCCTACTATTCGATAGATTAGAATTAGAACGGCCAGTAAAGCCTGGCAAATATACTCTGGGATATTTTTTGCCCTACAAATTATTATCCTTCATAGAAGAAATATGTTCTCGTAAAGATATCCCTGGCAATGGGGTGGTCCTTTTCCTTTCGTTATCCATTGCCTATAAATTTCTAGAAAAAGAGAAACGAGAGATAGTAACATCCCTTCAAAAAGCCTCTTCTCATTTCATCGTTATTGGTTTAGAATTTCTCATAGACCTAAAAGGCATTGCACAAAGCGATAGCGGATTTGCTTTGATTGGAAGGTGGTAGAATGGATTTATCTCTCCTTATTCTGGTCCTAGCCATTATCTTACCCGCTGGTGTCTATATCATGCTCTCTATCCCTTACAAAAAAAATTCGAAAAAGGAAGATCACGAGATCACCTCTATCATCAATGAAAACAGCATATTGAGGAATCAGGTAAATCTTTTAGAGCGCAAGGCACAGATAATTCATAGGATAAATAAACTGATTTCAGAGATAGCGCCCATATTTCATCTAGAAAACGTCTTAAACAATATGGCAAAAATAGATCTGGAAGAATTTGGAATCACCCATATCGGTTTAATCCTTCTAGAAGAAAGACATCCTATTGCGAGTAGCTTCTCTGGTAATTTTCCTAAGGACCAAAAGGTGAAGATAATAGATATTCTCTTAGACGAATTCATTGTGTCACGTCTAGAGAAAAATTCCACAGTAACATCCGATGCTCTCTATATCCAAAGGAAGGATCTCCTGGAAAAGATAAGAAAGACTGCCCAAATAGAAGACTTCTTCATTATCTCTCCTCTTAGTTTCGAAAACAAAAACATAGGGCTTCTTCTCCTAGGGACAAACATAATAAATCCTGGTTCCCCTGAATTATTTTCAGAGATAGCAAGCATCTTAAGCATGCACCTTGCGTATATCATAACAAACACCCGTCTCTATGAGAAAAACCGAGCATATCAACGAGAATTAGAACACACAGTCCAATTGCGCACCCAAGAACTCCAGGACGCCGTAGAAAAGATATCCCAACACAGCAATGCAAAGACAGAGTTCGTCTCTACAGTTGCCCATGAGCTAAGGACAAGCCTTACAGCTATAAAAGGTTTTGCCAGTCTGATTTACGAAGGAAAACTGGGGCAAATAGATGAGAAGGCCCGAGATCGCGTCCATAGAATCATTGTACAAGTAAATCGCCTCGTAGAGATGGTCAACACCCTCCTAGATATAAATAAGATAGAATCCGGCAGTATAGAAATGCAGCCTATAGAAATCAATGCCAGAAACCTTCTAAACAGTATCATCGACTCCTTCCTAGCCCATATAACCGAAAAAGAGTTAAAGGTGGAAGTCCATTGTCCAGATGGAACACGCCTCTATGCCGACCATTTATACATTGAACGGGCTATCTATAATCTCCTCAGCAATGCCATAAAGTTTACACCGCGAGAAGGAGAAATATTTATCCGTGCAAGCGAGACCCCCCATTCCACTATTGTAGAAATAGAAGATACCGGTGTAGGAATACCTGAGACAGACATAGATAATATCTTCCACGAATTCTACCACCTAGACCATCCCGAAACCACCAGTATACGGGGAATAGGACTGGGGCTTGCCCTAGTAAAGAGAGTTGTGCTTGCCCATAAGGGCAAAATAAGGGTAAAATCCTCTTTAGGGAAAGGAACGACTTTTACTATAGAAATACCAAAACAGGAGGAGTAAATGCACAGGGTACTGGCATGTGACGATGATCCAGATATTCTAGATGTAATAAACATAACCTTTTCTTCTGAAGGCCTGGAAATATTGACTGCAAAGGACGGCCTAGAGGCATGGGAAGTCCTCCAAAACGAACCGGTTGATGTTATTATTCTTGACAATGTAATGCCCAAGATGTCTGGCCTGGAATTGTGTCGAAAGATAAAACAAGACCCTCGCCTATGCCAGCTACCTGTTTTGTTGGTAACAGGAAAAGGCGAACAGGAAGACAAATTAATGGGCCTAGAATCCGGTGCCGACGACTATATAGTAAAACCCTTTGACCCCAAAGAACTGCTTATAAAGGTCAAAAACCTCCTCAAGAGAACGACTTTAATACTGGACACAAATCCACTTACCCATCTCCCTGGAAACAATACCATATCCGAACAAATAGCCAAAAGGATTCGTTCTAAAGAACTCTTTGCCATTGCCTACGTCGACCTCAATAACTTCAAATCCTACAACGACAAATACGGGTTTTTTGCCGGCGACGATCTTATCAAAACCACTGCAGAGATATTAAAGGAAAACTCTACGAGCATCGATCCCCAGGCCTTCGTAGGCCATATTGGAGGGGATGACTTTGTGTTTATGACCACGCCTGAAAAGGTCGAGATCATTGCACAAAAGATAATAGAAGAGTTCGACAAAAAGATCCCCGAATTCTATGACCCAGAGGCCAGAGAACAGGGATTCATAGAAACATTAAATCGCGAGCACAAACCAGAAAAATTTCCCTTTGTCTCCATCTCCATCTCCATCGTCACAAACGAGAACAAGAGCATCGATCACCCTGCACAGGTAGCTCAGATAGCCGCTGAGCTAAAGAGAAAGGTAAAGGAAAGCGGAAAAAGCGCCTATCTAAAAGACCGCAGGAGTCGCTAGGAACACTAAATGCCGGGAGTGGGATTTGACCCAACTTTGACAGGCAAACGGCCTAAAAGAAACCTTCCATTTTAAAAAGGGTTGAAAACAATAGAGTTAGGGAAGCGAGTTTTAAAATTTTTTCAAAAACATAGTGCCACGTATTTGTAGAAATATTTAATTTTATGCTTGACAAATAATGTAGTTGGATGATATTATGATGGTGCTATGTTTGCGAGGGTCAAAAGATTTAAAAATAAAGATGGCTCTGTAAGGGAATACCTGTTTATCGTTGAGAATAAATGGGTTAATGGTAAGGTTAGACAGCGCACTGTAGCTAACCTTGGCAGATTAGATAATATCCTTGAGGGTGATAGGATAGATAAATTAATAGAAAGCATAGCTAAGTATGCCAAAAGGCAACAGATTATAGATGCCTGTAAAGATATTGATGCGTTATCTTCAAAGGAATATGGGCCTGTTGTGGTATTTCGTAAGATATGGCAAAGATTAAAATTAGATAAGCTATTTTACAAATACCTCTCAGAGACAGAGAAAGAGACAGATTTAGTAGAGGCGATATTTGCATTGGTATGTAATAGATTAATGGCACCCAGCAGTAAAAGAGGGGCACATAGATGGAAAGAAGAGGTATATGAGCCTCTATGGGATAGATACCAATTACATCATTTTTATAGGGCATTAGATTTTCTGCAGGATAACAAAGAGAGATTAGAGAAAGAGATATTTGATAATACCAGAGATATATTCAATAGTAAGGTAGACATAGTAATGTTTGACACAACTACCATTAGTTTCTGGGGAGATAGTGAGAAAAATAGTCTTGCGGCATATGGGTATGCTAAGAATAAGAGATTTGACCTAAAGCAGGTAGTAATAGGGCTGATAATGGATAGAGATGGGGTGCCATTGGGCCATGAGGTCTGGCCGGGCAATACATCGGATAAGAAGGCATTTAAGGAAATAATAGAGAAGATAAAGAAGAAATTCTCGGTAGGGAAAGTAATACTAGTCTGTGATAGGGGTATGGTATCAGAAGAGATAATCAGCTATTTAGAGGAAAATG